>JBKJJG010000061.1:0-3480 GCA_046598155.1 bacterium
TCTCCCGCCGTTGCCGACGTCGGCACAGGCAGCGGCGCGATAGCGGTAAGCGTCGCCGTCCTGCGTCCTGATGCCGCGGTAGTGGCCACCGATCTCTCGGTCGGGGCCCTGGAGGTAGCCCGCGCCAACGCCTCCCGGCACGCCGTGGCGGAGCGCATCACCTTCCTTGCCGGCGACCTGCTGGATCCGGTGATCGGCGCGGGATGGCGGCTCGACGCGGTGGCGTGCAACCCGCCATACGTCGCCCCGGAGGCAGCCGCCGGCCTGCCACGCGAGATCCGGGAGTTCGAGCCCGCGCTGGCAGTCGTGGCGCCAGGGTGCGGCGAGAGCGTCCACGCCCGCCTGGCGGATGCGGCGCCGGGCGCGCTGCGTCCGGGCGGCTGGCTGGTGCTCGAGGTCGCGGCAGGCCAGGCGCCGCGGGTGGTCGAACTCCTCCAGCAGAGGGCCGGTTACGAGGCGGTGCAGGTACGGCGCGATGGCTTGGGATGGGAACGCGTGGTCGCCGCCCGCTGGCTCAACAAGTGATCGTTGCGCAGGCATGTACGGTGGGAGGTGATCTGGGTGCGGATAGCGATCGGTGGAGACCACGCGGGCGTGATCCTGAAGACCGAGGTGGCACGGCTGCTGCTCGAGCTCGGGCACGAGGTGCGCGACTTCGGCACCGGCACGGTCGAGCCCGTTGACTATCCCGACTACTGCATCGCGGTGGCCGAAGCGGTGGCACGCGGTGATTCGGACCGAGGCATCATTTCTGGGGGGACCGGCAACGGTGAGGCCATAGCGGCCAACAAGGTCCTGGGCATTCGCTGCGCCGTGGTCCACGACGTTACGACCGCCCGGCTGGCCAGGTCCCACAACGACTCCAACATGATCGCCCTGGGCGCGCGCATCGTGGGCCTGGAGGTGGCCAAGGAGATCGTCCGGGCCTGGTTGACGACCCCGTTCGAGGGCGGGCGGCACATCCCCCGGATCGAGAAGATCTCCAAGTACGAGAGGGAGCACAAGAGGTAAGGACCGCCCGGCGGTCCGGTCTACGCGATGCCCGGCACCGGGAACCGCCGGCACATCGCCCGCACTTCTTCCCTGATCGCCGCCAGGCGCGGGTTTGCGCCGATCGCGGCGCGGAACTCCTTCAACGCCTGGTTCCTGGCCACCCGATCCTGCGGCAGATGGAACTCACGGATTTCCTCCCGCACCTGCGCCATCCAACCCGCGATCTGGGCCATCTCTGGCTCGCGCATGCCGCGCGTCGTGGCGGTCGGCGTGCCCAGGCGTACACCCGAGGGGTAGAACGCCGACGAGGGCTCGCCGGGAATCGTGTTCTTGTTGGCCGTGATGCCAACCGCGTCCAGCGCCTCCTGCATGAGGACGCCGCGGCCGGCGCCGTCGGGGGTGAGGTCCACCAGCAGCATGTGATTGTCCGTCCCGCCCGTTACAAGCGTGAACCCCAGGCGGATCAGCGCTGCGGCCAGCGCCCGCGCGTTCGTCACGATCTGCGCGGCGTAGGCGTGGAACTCCGGCCGGGAGGCCTCGGCCAGCGCCACCGCGATTGCGGCGGTGGTGTGGTCGTGCGGTCCGCCCTGGAGGCCGGGGAAGATCGCCCGGTCAATCTTCTCGGGCAGTTGCCGGTCCTTGGCCACCCCGCGGTCGGTGACCATTATCATCGCGCCGCGGGGCCCGCGCAGCGTCTTGTGGGTGGTGGTGGTGACGACGTGCGCGTGTCCGACCGGGCTGGGGTGCGCGCCGCCGGCCACTAGCCCGGCGATGTGGGCGATATCCGCAGCCAGGTACGCCCCCACCTCGTCGGCGATCTCGGCGAACTGTGCAAACGGCATCTCCCGCACGTAGGCGGTGGCGCCGCACCAGATCAGGCGGGGCCGGGCCTCGCGGGCCAGGCGCCGAACCTCGTCGAGATCAATCAGGCCGTCGGGGCGCACGTGGTAGGGGACGCTCCGGTAGAAGATGCCGGTGGCGCTGACCTTCCACCCGTGGGTCAAGTGACCGCCGTCGGTCAGGTTCTGGCCCATGATGACGTCGCCCGGCTCGCACGTGGCCAGGTACACCGCCAGGTTGGCAGGGCTGCCGGAGTAGGGCTGGACGTTCACGTGTGGCACGCCGAACAGGTCCCTGGCGCGCCGCTGTGCCAGCCGCTCGATCTCGTCTATGTGCTCGTTGCCACCGTAGTACCGGCGGCCGGGATACCCCTCCGAGTACTTGTTGGTGAGAACCGAACCCATCGCTTCCAGCACGGCGGCCGATGTGTAGTTCTCGGACGGTATCAGCTCGATGCCGTCCCGCTGCCGCGCGCGCTCGCGCGCCATCATCGCGGACAGTTCCAGGTCCTGACTCTCAAGGATCATCTACGGGCCTCCAGGGGGTCGTTTCGGTTGCGTCCCAGGTTGTCTTCGGCGACCGCCCGCGGCTTGCCTCCATGGGGAGGGATGCCTCCAGATGGCAGCGAAGCGGGTAGCAACTTCCAGACCATCCAGGAGGCTCGGTGATGTCCACCGTGCACGTGTTTGACCATCCGCTGATCCGGCACAAGCTCACGATTCTGCGAGACAAGCGCACCGGCCACAAGGAGTTCCGCGAGATTACCGAGGAACTGGCGGCGCTGATGGCCTACGAGGCGACCCGCTCGCACCCGGTGCGCGAGATCGAGGTCGAAACGCCGCTCGCCAAGACCACCGGCTGGTCCATCGCCGGGCAGGAGCTGGCGGTGATCCCGATCCTGCGGGCCGGGCTGGTGATGGAGACGGCGATCACCCGGCTCATCCCCACCGCGCGGGTCGGGCACATCGGCATGTACCGCGACCACGATACCCTGCTACCGGTCAGTTATTTCGTCAAGCTGCCGGCCGACATCGCCGAGCGGGAGGCGATGATTCTCGATCCCATGCTGGCGACCGGCGGATCAACGGTAGAGGCGATCAACACCCTCAAGGCCCATGGATGCCACAACATCAAAGTGATGGCGATCATCTCCTCGCCCGAAGGGATCAAGAAGGTTCAGGAGGCCCACCCGGACGTTGATATCTACACCGCCGAGGTGGACAGCCACCTTAACGATAAGGGCTACATCGTGCCCGGGTTGGGAGATGCGGGCGATCGCCTGTTTGGGACCAAGTAACTCCTGTGCTGAGCATCGTCGCCACCGTCCTTGCCTTCTTTCTGGGAGGCCTTCCCACCGGATACGCGGTGGGCCGGCTGCTGCGCGGAGTGGATCTGCGCCGCTACTCCGCGCACAACCTCGGCCTGGGGACGGTGGTAGCCGCGGCCGGGCCCCACACCCTCGCGCTGGCCGCAGCGCTTGACCTGATCAAAGGGGGACTCGCGGTCACCTCCGCCAGGCTGTTGGGCGGAGGCGACTGGACCCTGGCCGCCTCCGCGGCCGCGGTCGCGGCCGGCCACGCCTACTCGCCCTTCTGGTTTCTTGCGCCGCCGGCAACGGTGCGGGTGAAGGGTGTCGTGGTGGCCGCG
>JBKJJG010000086.1:0-2346 GCA_046598155.1 bacterium
CCTCGCTTCTGTTGATCGCGCTCATGCTGTTCATCATGTTTCCCGGGATGATGACCGGGTCGTCGAGCGCCTGCGTGTTCACGACGGGCGCGATCGCGGCCCCGGTGCTGATCGCGATGGGCATCCCGGCCGAGCGGACGGCGGCTATCATCGCAATGGGGGCGCTCCTGGGTATGGTGGCGCCGCCGGTCAACATCCCGGCGATGATCATCGGCGGCGGGGTGGACATGCCGTACGTCGGATTCGCTCTGCCGCTACTGGTGCTGACCGTGCCGCTGGCGGTGCTGTTCGTGTTGCTGTTGGGTCGGAAGTACGTCGCGGGCGCCGGACAGATTCCCGCCGACCGTCTTCCCGTTTCGTACTACGCGCGGCTCGGCCCGCGTCTCTACCTGCCGTTGCTGGTGGTGGGGGTCTTCATGATCGGCCCCAAGGCCACGCGGGTGGTTCCTGATCTAGGGCTTCCGCTCGTCTTCCTGTTGGGCGCGGCGACCGGCCTGGTCACCGGACTGCCGGTACGCCCGGTGCGGGTGGCACGCGAGGCGGTGCACGAGGCGCTGCCGGTGATGGGCATCCTGATGGGCGTCGGCATGTTCATTCAGATCATGGCGCTCACAGGCGCAAGGGGAGCCGTGGTGATCGGAGCCCTGGCGCTGCCCTCGGCGCTGCTGTTCGGCGCCATCGCCGTGGCGATGCCCGCTTTCGGCGCCGTCTCGGCGTTCGGGTCGGCGTCGGTGCTGGGCGTGCCGTTCTTCCTGGCTCTGCTCGGGCGCAACGGGATCGTCGTCGGTTCAGCGCTCTCGCTCCTTGCCAGTCTCGGCGACCTGATGCCACCCACCGCGCTGGCCGGGATCTTCGCTGCGCAGGTGGTGGGGCTGCCCGGGTATTTCGGGGTTCTGCGCCGGTGCCTGGTGCCGGCGATCATTGTGGCAGCGGTGGGGATCGCGGCCCTCGTGTGGGCCAACCCACTCGCGAAGGTGCTGGGGCTGTGATCACCTGGATCTACCGTGGAATTGTCCTCCTGGTGCTGGTCCTGGTGGCACTCGACCTCTTTGGTGAGCGCGACCGCCGTAAGCAACTGGTGGCCGCCATAGTGTTGGTGCCGCTCGTGCTGCGGCTGCTGATGCTGAAATGACAACGACGGCCCATTCGTCGCGCCTCTGGGCAGCGGGACTGACGCTGGTGAGTCTGGTCGTGGCCGCCACCGCCGCGTCCGCTTTCGGGCGCATGCACAACCCGGAGCCGATCATCCCTGGGTCCAGTGTGACCCGGCAGAGCACGCTGGCTTCCTACGAGCCCTCGCTGGCGCGGACTTCGGCCGACACCGAGGTCTTCTTCATGGACGGCGGCCGGCCCGGCGGCGTCGTGCTGGTGCTCGGTGGTACGCATCCCAACGAGCCCGCCGGTCTCCTGACGGCGGTGCTCCTGGTGGAGCGAGGGCGCGTGGCATCGGGCCGGCTGATCGTGGTCCCGCGCGCCAACGGCAGCGGGTTCACGCACAACGATCCCCAGGAGGGCGCTCCTCAGACCTTCGAGATCGTCACGCCGGGCGGCCCGCGCTCCTTCCGGTTCGGCTCCCGCAACACCAACCCGCTGGACCAGTGGCCTGATCCCGACGTCTATGTCCATGCTTCATCGGGGCAGCGCCTTTCGGGCGCCGAGGTGCGCAACCTCAACCGGGCCTTTCCAGGTCGGGCGGACGGCACCTTCACCGAGCGGATCGCTCTGGCCATTGCCACCCTCGTCCGGCAGGAGCAGGTGGATCTGGTCATTGATCTCCACGAGGCCTCCCCTGAGTATCCGGTCATCAACGCCATCGTGGCGCACGAGCGGGCGATGCCGCTGGCCGCGACGGTGTTGCTCGAGATGCAGATGGCGGGAATCCAGATCTCGCTGGAGGCGTCGCCTGCCACCCTGCGCGGCCTAAGCACCCGCGAGTTGGGCGACCACACGCCCGCGCTGGCGGTCCTGATGGAAACGCCCAATCCCGCGCAGGGCCGCATTCGGGGCCGGACCAGTGCCGCCCTGGTTGTGGGGGGTCGGGACGCCGTCTACGAGCGTGCCGCCCGTGCCCGGCGGCTCTTCGTGCCCTTCGACGCCGGCGGGTGGCCGATTGAGGCGCGCGTCGCCCGGCACCTGACCGGTGTCGTGCTGTTTGCCCGCCTGCTGGGTGATGCCAGGGCGGGCCGGGGTGTGGCCATCGAGGGCGTTCCAGAGGCCGGGACCCTTCGTCGGGACGGCCTGGGAGCCTACCTTCATCCTCCCCGGTAGACCGTGGAGGATGAAGGTAGGCTCCCAGGCCGTCCCGACGAAGGGTCCCGGCCTCTGGAACGCCCTCGATGGCCACAC
>JBKJJG010000104.1:0-2538 GCA_046598155.1 bacterium
AGATGATCTGCACCCGCGCCAGGCGCGAGGTGACGACCTCGTGCGCGGACGTCAGGCGACCGGCCTCGGCGGATCCCATCTCGCGCACGTAGCGCTTCACCAGAACGCTGGTGTCCACGTAGGCCCAGCGCGGAGCATTCACCGCCCGTCCCGCTCCTCACTCACGATGCGGGACAGGGGCTTGCCCCTGGCTGCCACCGGCCGGGCCGAAGGCATACGGCCTCCCCGCGCCGCGGCCTCCACAAACCCCGCCCGCACCAGCCGGTCCAGCGTCACCCCGCCGTTCCCAGGCGCCCGCAGAGGGCTGATCACGGCGATCGGCCGCCCCCGCTCGGTGAGGACGACCTCCTGCCCGGCGCGCACGGCGCGCATCGCCTTCGAGAACCCCTGGTTCGCCTCGCGCAGGCCCAGTCGCATAGGGAGCATCCTCCAAAGTAGTGATTGTCACTACATCATCATGGTAGCACAGCCACCCCGCAAGGGCCACCTACCTCGACACCCCTAGCATCCGGGCGGGAGGCGGGGGTCAGTGCCCCTTGAGAAGCGCGTGGAGCGTCTGGAGGAAGCCGTGCGCATCCTCGCCGAGCGCATGGACGACCTCGCCCGGGCGGCCCGCGGCCCGGAAACAGTCCCACGAGCAGCCGATGAACGGGTTGCAAGGATCCTCGGCGGGACTGGCGCGGATCTATCCCTTCCTGTATGATCCGCTCCAAGAGGGTCACGATGGCGATGGAATCGGTTGACGTTACTCTGGCCCGGCTCGAGGGCAGCTACGAGCAGATCGACAGGCGGCTTGGGTCCATCGACGATCGGCTGGGCCGGCTGGAAACGAAGGTGGATGGCGCGGCCAACCGGCTCGACGCCAAGCTCGACACCCTGGCGGCGGAACTGCGCCGCGAACTGGCGGCCACAAACACCCGCATCGACGCACTCGACCCTCGCTTCGATGGCCTGGGCGCCCGCATCGACGCCGTCAGCAGCCGTGTGCACACGCTGCTGTACGGCATCATCGTCGCCATCCTCGTGCCGATCCTGATCCGGATCTTCTTCCCGTAGCCGCGACATGAAGATGATCGGGATCAGCTCCAGCATCGAGGTGAGGCTGGCGACGGTGGTCTCGACCTCCACGTCGTAGAAGTCGGCGACCTTCTCCAGCATCTGCTCGAGTGCCCCGGCCTCCTCGCCTCCTCCTCAGGGCGGTAGGCTCGGGCTGGCGATGTGATGCAATCCCTACGAGATGTATCACATGGAGGCGCAAGATGGCGAGAAGTGTGCGGTTGGATCCCAGCCTGGAGACCCGCCTCAAGGCCGCAGCGCTGGCTGAAGGCGTGCGGCCGTCTTAAAGCGTCCGGAGGGCAATCGCCCGGCACAGCGACAAGGTGCTGGGGGCCACCCTTGACGCTAGATTGGCCGACGTCACCGGGGTTGTCCGCTCATCCGGAGAGCGGGCGCGCCGCACCGGAACGGCCTTCAAGAAGATCCTTCGGAGCCGCGCGTGATCCTTACCGACGCCGGCCCCCTGGTGGCCGTCATTGATCGGGGGGAGCCCGACCATGCCCGGTGCCGGAAGGCGTTGCGCAGCCTCACAGGTCCGATGCTAACAACCTGGCCGGTGTTCACCGAAGCGATGTACCTCCTCGGTGAAGCCGCACGCGGCAAAGCCCTGAGCGTGGTCCCCTGACCATCCCACCCCCCTGGACGGCCGGTGGTCGGGCCGGGAGCCCGCATGGTAGCATGGCACGGGGTGCGCCATGCAGATTACTGCCGAACAGGCACGCGACCTCGCCGGCGTGGCCGAACGCCACGGCCTGCGGCTCATCGTCGCCTTTGGCTCGCGCGCCACGGGGCGCGTGCACGCGGGCAGTGACCTCGATATCGCCGTCCTGCCGGAGCCGGGACGGGAGATCTCGCTTCGCGGGCTCGCCGGCCTCGCCGCGGACCTGTCCGGCATCTTTCCGAACGTCGAGGCCGACGCCTCGCTGATCCCGCATGCCGACCCCCTGTTCCTCAAGAAGATCTTCGAGACAGGGATGCTGCTGCACGGGGACGAGGTCGAGTTCCGCCGCTACCGGGTCTACGCCTTCCGGCGGTACAGCGAGTACCTTCCCTATCTGCGGCTGGAAGAGGAAGCGACGCGGCGGCTGGTGAGCAGGCTCAGCCATGCCGATTGATCGCGAAGTGCTCGTCCGAAAGAGCAGCCTCATCGCCGAGGACCTGGTGCGCCTCCGCTCCCTGGCAGAGGTTCCCATTGAGGAGTATCTGTCTCGCGTGGACGCGCAGCTCGCGACCGAACGCCTGCTGGAGCGCATGATCGGCCGGATGCTCGATGTCAACTACCATATCGCCATAGAGCAGGCCGGGGTCGCACCGCGCGACTTCTTCGAGTCATTCCTCAAGATGGGCGAGATGAAGGTGCTGCCGCCGGACTTCGCACGGCAGATCGCACAGACCGCCGGGCTGCGCAACCGCCTTGCCCATGAGTATAGCGACCTCGACCCGCGCCAGGTTCACCAGGCGGCCCGCCGGGCGCTCCAGGAG
>JBKJJG010000126.1:0-3576 GCA_046598155.1 bacterium
GATCATGGTGTTGATGTCGGCGAAGCCCAGGTTGTAGGCGCCGGCCGCGACCTTGGAGACGGCGTCGGCAGAGCCGAACCCCCGGTCTACCGTGACGGAGAGGCCTTCCGCCGCGTAATAGCCCTTCTCGAGCGCCAGCAGGAAGGGCGCGTACGATCCATCAAAGATCCAGTCAATCGTGAACTTCAACGGCACCGTCCGACCTGGTTTGGCCGGTGTCTGTGCGAGTCCCGATCCTGTTGCGGCCGCGGCGACGATCAGCGCGACGATGGTGAGCGCGCCGGCGGTGAGCGCGAGCAGGCGTTTCATGGTTCGTCCTCCTCCTGAGATTCTTGCCTCCTAGTGTTCGGGGCGGCCTGGGCCCTCCCTCTCGCGCGGCGGGACTGTTGGAGCAACGCCCAGAACCCCCGCGGGTCGAGCACAGGCAGCGGCGCCTCGGCGGCTGCGGCTAGGAGGTCGCGGTCGCCGGTCACCAGCACATCGGCCCTCCCCGCCACTGCTGACGCTACGATCCATTTGTCATCGGCATCGCGGAGGGCCAACGGTGCTGGCTTGCGGGGCTTCGGGACGACCTCGTGTTCCCGAAGGAGTTGTTCCACTGCGTCGATCTGGGCTGGAGGCACCTTGAGTTTGTCTCGGAGCACGCGCCTCAGCTCTCTGAGCACGACCTTCCCTACGATGAGTTCCTCCTCATGGAGCACACGCCGCAGTACGTCGGCGCATAGCCCTCGCGTGGCGAAGGCGCTGACAAGGACGTTGGTGTCGAGGAAGACCCTCACGAGACAGCGCGGAAGACATCCTCGTCGGTGAGGTAGCCTCGGGCCTCCGCAAAGGGCATGACCTGGCGGCGCAGTTGCTCAAAGCGGAGCAGCGAGAGCTGCCGGCGGAGGGCATCCCGAACCACGTCGCTTCGGGTACGCCCGGTCTGATCGCAGATCTTCTCAAGGAGATGCTCAAGCTCGGGGTCGAGGCGGATGGTAATAGCATTCTTCTTCATGTGGTACATTGTAATACAGTCGGCAGTCGTTGGCAACCGCGCGCCCGTCTAGCGCCCATAAGACCCCCGCTACATCTTGCTGGTACTGTCGGCTGTTGCCTGGGGTACAATCTTCAAGAGAAGGCGGACCGCCGTCCGCTGAGGTGAACCGGTCGGCCAGGAGGATGGCATGAGCAGGCAGATATCCAGAGGCAGAAAGACCACTTACTACCTGGGCGTCGTTCTCATGATCATCGGCGGCCTCATGTTCGCATCCGTGTTTGTCACGCTTGCGATGCTTGCCGGGAGAGACTCAGATCCCGAAACGATCATCGGGTCCTTCCTGTTGCGCGCCTTTGGGGGAATGGCGCTTCTGGCCGCCGGAGGAGCAATCAGGGCCGTTGGAGCACGTGGACTGGCTGGTTCCGGCGTGGTTCTGGATCCGGAACGGGCACGGCAGGAACTCGAACCCTACGCTCGAATGGCAGGCGGCATGGTCAAAGACGCCCTGGATGAGGCGCAGATCAAGACCGGAACAGGTGGGCCCGAGAGACTCGTGATGGTCAGATGCCCCTCCTGCGGGAAGTTGAACGAAGAGGATTCCAAGTTCTGCCAAGAATGCGGGAAGAAGTTCTGAGCCCGCCGTGAGCAGACTGCGCATTGGCGTGCTCATGGGCGGCCCGTCGCCGGAGCGCGAGATATCGCTTTCCACCGGCCGCCGCGTTGCGGCCGCGCTCGACCCCACGCGCTACGATGTGGTGCGACTGGAAGTGCCGGCCGCCGGCGCATGGTTCCCACCAACGGACCTGGACGTGGCGTTCGTCGCCATGCACGGTCCTTTCGGCGAGGACGGAACGATTCAGGGCATGCTGGAGTTCATGAGCATTCCCTACACGGGTTCCGGCGTCCTGGCCAGCGCGCTCGCCATGGACAAGCGGCGGTCGCGCCAGCTTATGGGGTTCAACGGTGTGCCGGTGCCCGGTTACCTGGCAGTGGACCGCGCTTTGCTCGCGGCCAGGGGGCCGTCGCTGGTGGAAGAGGTGCGGCGCACGCTGGGCTTCCCCTGCATCGTCAAACCCAACGCCCTGGGCAGCAGCATCGGGGTCAGTCTGGTGCGGCAGCCGGAGGGCCTGGCGGATGCGCTGGAAGTGGCGCTGGCCCTGGATCAGGAGGCCCTCGTGGAGGAGTACCTGACGGGCACCGAGCTGACCTGCGCGATCCTGGACGATCCCGAACGCGGCGAGCCGGTGGCGCTGCCGCTGGTAGAGATCGTGCCCAAGCGGGAGTTCTTCACCTTCGAAGCCAAGTATACTCCGGGCGCGGCCGACGAGATCTGTCCGGCGCGCCTGCCCGCGGCGGCGGTTTGGCGCGCGCAGGCGGCCGCGCTGCGCGCCTATCGCGTGCTGGGTTGCGCGGACTTCGCGCGTGTGGACCTCTTCGTCCGTGAGGCGGACGTCGCGGTGCTCGAGGTGAACACGATTCCGGGGCTGACCGAGCGGAGTCTCTTTCCGAAGGCCGCGCTGGCCGCGGGGCTGGAGTTTCCGGCCATTGTGGACCGCCTGATCGCGGCCGCTCTGCGCCGTGCCCGGAGGCCATCCCAGGAGGTGCAGGAGAAATGACGCCCCCACCAGGGCAGAACTGGATAGTGAAGTCCCACGCGTTGGGCAACGACTACCTGGTGCTCGACCCCTCCGCGCTCACCTTCGCCCTGACGCCCCAGGCGATACAGCGCATCTGCGACCGTCACCTTGGCGCCGGTTCCGACGGCATATTGGCGCTGGTTCCGTCGGCGCGCTCGGATTTTGGCCTGCGCATCTATAACCCCGATGGCAGCGAGGCCGAGAAGAGCGGCAACGGCCTGCGCATCTTCGCCAAGTTCCTCTACGACCACGGGTACACCGACCGGACGACCTTCACGGTGGACACGCCCGGCGGGGTCGCAGGCATTGCGCTGCACCTGGCGGACGGTCACATTGACCAGATGACCGTGGACGTGGGGCGCGCGACCTTCCACAGCACCGAGATCCCGGTCGCGGGTCCGCCCCGCGAGGTGGTGGACGAGATCATCGAAGTCGGCGACCAGAAGCTGGAGATCACGGCGGTTTCGGTCGGCAACCCGCACTGCGTCGTCTTCGTCCCCGACCTGGACCTGATTGACCTGCACCGGCTCGGGCCGCTCCTTGAGACCCACCCCCTGTTCCCCAAGCGCACCAACGTGCAGTTCGCGCAGGTGGTGGCGCGCGACCATGTGCAGATTCTCATCTGGGAGCGCGGCGTGGGCGAGACGATGGCTTCGGGCACCAGCGCCAGCGCGGTGGCGGCCGCTTCGGTGCGCGAGGGGATGACCGACCGCGAGATGACGGTCTCGGCCCCGGGAGGAGACCTGCGCGTAACCGTGGGCGAAGACTGGAGCGTCCGGGTGACCGGCCCAGCGTCCGAGGTTTACGCGGGGACGCTCAGCGCCGATCTCGTGGCAGCGATGGGAGGGTTCTGATGGGAGGGTTCTCATGAGCCGCAAGATTCTCTACGTGATTCTGGATGGGGTCGGCGACCGGCCGATCGCCGCGCTCGGCGGCCGTACGCCCTTGGAGGCCGCGCAT
>JBKJJG010000179.1:0-2138 GCA_046598155.1 bacterium
GCGTCAGCGGCCGCCTGCTGCCGAGTTAGGCCGGGCCGCTCCCGAAGGAGTACCTCCTCCCACCTCAACCAGCTACGTGCCGCTGACAACACTGACGGTAGCGCACTACCCGGGAACCGTCAATCCGAAACTGTTGTTCCCCTCCTGTGGACGGTGTGGACAGGGACCGGCACGCTGCGGCGCACGATCCGACCCAGGCAGGCGATGCCGTCTTTGATCTCGGCCTCGGACGGGTAGGAGAAGTTCAGGCGCAGGGTGTTCTGGCCGCTCCCGTCGGCGTGGAAAGGCTGCCCTGGAACGTACGCCACGGCCTCTTCCTCGAGCGCGACCTTGAGCATCGCGCCCGCGTCCACCCCCTCGGGAAGGCGCACCCAGAGGAACAGCCCGCCCTCTGGTCGCGTCCAGGACACGCCATCGGGCATCTCGCGCGCCAGCGCATCGAGCATCACGTCCCGCTTGCGCCGGTAGAGCCCCACCACCGTGGGAAGCCGTTCCAGCAGCGTCCCGCGGGCCAGCAGTGCCGCCACTATCGCCTGCGTCAACGCGGGGCCGCAGAGATCCATCGCCTGCTTTGCGGTCACGCAGCGCGAGATGAGGAACTGGGGGCCGGCCATCCATCCTACCCGGAGGCCGGGCGCCAGCGTCTTGCTGAAGGTGGAAAGGTAGAGCGTGCGGCCTTCGGTATCGAGCGCGGTTATCGGCGGCGGAGCGCTCCCGAGGAAGCGCATCTCGCGGTAGGGATTGTCCTCGATGACCAGGGTGTCGAACTCGCGCGCCAGCTCGAGCAGGCGCTCGCGGCGCACCTGGCTCCAGGTGATCCCGGACGGATTCTGGAAATCGGGCACGGCATAGAGGAACTTCGGGCGGCGGCCCTCCTGCCGCAGGCGCGTCAGGACAGAGTGCAGCGCCTGCACGTTGATGCCGTCGTCGTCCTGGGGAACGCCGATCATCTCCACCCCATAGGTGCGGAAGGCCTGCAGCCCGCCCAGGTAGGTGGGCAGCTCGACCACGATTACGTCCCCGGGATCGAGGAGCACACGGCCGACGATGTCGAGCGCCTGCTGCGAGCCGGTGGTGATAAGGACGTCGTCACGGCCGACATTGATTCCGTCCTTGGCCATCCATCGGACGAGCTCCTCGCGCAGGACCGGATCGCCTTCCGTGGTCGCGTACTGCAGCGCCGTCCTCCCCCCGGTCGAGAGGACCTCGCGGGTCACCTCCAGGAGATCTGCGATCGGAAAGGTGTCCGGGTCGGGCAGGCCGCCGGCGAAGGAGATCACCTTCCCCGGCCGGGTCAGCTTCAGCAGTTCTCGGATCACGGAGCGCTCCGTCCGCCGCGCAAGCGTGGACAGGAAGGACTCGTAGTCTAACATCTCGGTTCCACCCCACCTTGTTCCAGCGGTGCTTCCATTGTTGGCATCTTCCCCACCGACCGGCTCACTCCCTGTCGGCGAGGGCGCGCGCCAGGAGGGAGAACTCGGTGACCGAAAGGCTCTCTCCCCGGCGCCGCGGGTCAACCCCGGCTGTCCGGCAGAGATCCTCGACCGCGGCCGCGGGCAGGGGCCGCCCTCGGACGGACTGCAACGCTGAGCGCAGCATCTTCCGGCGTTGACCGAACGCGGCGCGGGCCACGGCCATCAGCACCGGCATCATAGGACGCGGCACCGCGGGCTCTTCGCGTACGTCCAACCGGACGATGGCCGAGTTCACCTCTGGCGGAGGGAAGAACGCCGACCGGGGCACCCGGGCGACGATGGCCGCGGCCGCGCGCGCCTGTACCGCCACGGAGAGCAGCCCGTAGGACTTGCCCCCGGGCGGAGCGACGATGCGGCCGGCCACCTCGCGCTGGACCATCACGACGAACCTGCGGCCGACCGCGGCCTCCAGTAGGTTGATCAGGAGCGGCGAGGCGATGGCGTAGGGCAGGTTGGCCACGACCTTTTCCGGCGCCTCCGGCAGCATCTCCGGGGTCAGGGTCATGGCGTCGGCGTGTACGATGCGAACGTTGGGGTAGGGAGCGCAAACCGTCTGCAAGACCGGGACGAACCTGCCGTCCACCTCCACCGCGGTGACCCGCGCGCCGGCCCGCGCAAGCGCCACGGTGAGCGTGCCGACGCCGGCGCCCACCTCCAAGACGG
>JBKJJG010000191.1:0-2674 GCA_046598155.1 bacterium
GCCCAAGCCGCGGATCGAGCGCCTCAAGCGGCTGGTCGTTTGGTTTGACAGGTACCTCACGCAGGAGTAGCGGGCGTCCGGGTCGTAGTAGTGGTCACTACCGGTAGTAACCAGTTCAGGAGCGGCGATGAAGCTGAAGCGCCATCACACCGTTCCTCTGCACCGGCAGCTCGGTGCCGCCCTTGCCCGCGCCATCCGTTCAGGGGAGATCCGGCCGGGCGAGCGCATCCCCTCCGAACGCGAAATCTGCGAAGCCTACGGGGTCAGTCGCACAACGGTCCGGCAGACGATCCAAGACCTGGCGGCCTCCGGCCTTCTGATGCGCGTGCCGGCCAAGGGGACCTTCGTGGCGCGGCCCAAGATAGATCAGGATCTCTCCCGCGTGGTGCGGTTCTCAGAGGCCGTTTCCGCGGCCGGATACAAGCCTGCGGCGAGGCTGCTCGGCACCCGCACCGCGCCGGCGCCTGCCGCGGCCGCAAAGGCCCTGGGGCTGTCACAGGGCGAGGCGGTGATCGTCGTGGACATGGTGAGCATGGCCGACGGTGCGCCGCTGGCGTTCTACCGGATCCATCTGCCCCCTGACACCGGCGAGCCCACCGCGCGCGCCCTGCTGGCCGCTGAGGCCGAGGGACGCGTGACCTTCGGTCTGGTGTTGGAACACATCCGCCGCATTGCCGGGTTGGAGCCGGCCCAAGTTGTGCAGGCATACGAGGCGGCGCCCGCATCGGACGAGATCGCCCGCATTCTGCAGATCAGCGAGGGCGCGGCGGTGGTGGCCAGTGCCCGAACCGTGCTCACCGCGTCCGGGAAGCCGATTACGCACGATGACGCGTACTACCGCGGCGATCGCTATCGGTTCACAATCCGCCGCGCGTATTCAATCTGAGGAGGGAGGCACCATGACAGGGTACCCGCGTCTGCTCACCGCAGTGGCGCTGCTTGCCGTAGTCGCCGGCCTGCTGGCACCGGCCGGCGCTCAGGACCGCGTGCTCGCCTTCGCCCTCGACACCGAGGCGTTCCGCCGGCCCGAAGCCGAGGCGATCGCCGACAACTTCCGTACGCTTGGCGCCCAGGTGGAGGTCCGTGTCTGGGAGCGCACCAGCCTGATCGCCCGCATCCAGGCAGGCGAGCGCCTGGCCTACCTGACCGACTGGGGGAGCGCGTTCTTCGAGCCCTTCGACCTGGCCGAGCCCAAGTTCACCACGGGCGGCCGCGGAAACTACTCCTTCTACTCCAACAAGGAGGTGGACGACCTGCTCGTGGTCGGCTCCACCGGGGCCGACAACGCCGCCCGCCGCGACGCCTACTTCAAGGTGCAGGAGATCCTCTTCCGCGAAGCGCCCTGGATCTTCGGCTACTTCCGCCAGGACACCCACGGCGCCAGCAGCCTGGTTGAGAACTGGGAGCCCGCGATGGACAGCCGCATAAACCTGCACGACGTGCGTCTGAGCCGCGGTGGGGTCGCCGTTGTGGGGATGAACACCAACGCGATCGTTACGTTCGACCCCGCGATGTTCCGGGACCGGAAGACCGAGACGGTGCTGCGCAACATCTTTGACGGCCTGGTTACGCGGACCACGAAGGATCGCGTGGTGCTTGAACTGGCCTCGGCGATGCGGCAGCCCTCGCCAACCACCTATGAGTTCACGATCCGCTCGGGCGTGACGTTCCACAACGGCGACCCGCTGACCGCCGAGGACGTCGTCTTCACCTTCGAGCGGATCCTCAAGGACGGCGCGATCGGCGGCGCCAGCAGTCCCCGCCGCGCGCTGCTGGGCCCGCTCGACCGCGTGGAGCGAGTGGGCGACAACGCGGTGCGGTTTACCCTCGCCCGCCCGTTCCCGGCCTTCATGCAGGCGTTGGTGCACTTTCAGATCGTGCCCAAGCGGTACATCCAGAGCGTCGGCGATCGGGTCTTCGCCGAGCGGCCGGTCGGGGCCGGGCCGTTCAAGTACCTGGCAGGCCGCGTGGATTCCCAGATCGTGCTGGAGCGCCACGAGCAGTACTACGGCGGCGCGCGCGACCTACCGCCGGTCGGCCCGGCGCCGCTGCGGGGCGTGGTGTTTCGGATGATGCCTGAGCCGGCGACCCGCGTGGCCGCGCTGAAGGCCGGCGAGGTCCACATCATCGAGGACCTGCCGGTGGATCTGATCGTTGAGATTGAGCGTGACCCCCGCACAGAGGTCAAGGTAACCGAGGGGACCCGCGCCTCGGGCGTCGAGCTGAACAACGCCAGGCCCCCGTTCAACGACCTGAAGGTTCGCCAGGCGCTCAACCACGCGGTCAACTGGGATGTGATCCTCAAGGCGATCTACCGCGGGTACGCGACGCGGCTGGCCACCGCGTTCCTGCCCAGCGGGTTCGGCTACAACCCGCGCCAGCGGCCATACACCTACGATCTGACGCGGGCCCGCACGCTGCTGCGAGAGGCGGGTTACACGGTGCGGTAGCCAAGTGCGGACACTCGTTCTGGCGCGCCGCATCCTGAACACGATCCCGATCATGCTGGGGGTAGCGGTGATCGTGTTCGTCGTGATGCGGCTGCTGCCAGGCGATCCCGTGGACATAATGCTCGGGCAGACGGGGGCGGTCTCACAGCAGGACCTGGACCGCCTCCGCCGGGACTTCCATCTCGACCGGTCGTTTACCGAGCAACTGGTGCGCTTCGTGGCTG
>JBKJJG010000208.1:0-3390 GCA_046598155.1 bacterium
GCGCTCGCGGGCGCGCTCGTCGGCGGTGTAGAGCAGCGGGCACAGCCCGCGCAGCACGTTCGGCAGCCCGGTGCCCCCGCCGAGCGCCACCAGGTTCAGCCCGCGCCGCTTCCGCCGGTGTTCACGCAGGGCCTCGACCAGCGTGGGGCTGCCCGTGGGGAAGAGGACCCGGTCAATCGAGCGCAGCGTGCCCCGCAAGCCGAACAGGGTGATCAGGATGCCCAGCAGCGCCCCGGCCGTTCCCAGCGCCACCGGTGAGATGCTCCCGCGGCTGATCCGATCGAGGAGAACGGCAAGCGCAAAGACCGCGGAGTCGAACTCCGCCAGGAACTTGATGTTGACGATCAACGAGATACCCGCGCTGAAGATCAGAACCCCGACGCCGATGACCAGTCCCCACCGCTTGATGCCCAGGCCTGGCGCCAGCCAGCGCCGCCAGCGCTGCCACTGGCTGCGCGGCAGCACGCTCACCGTGGTTCCTCGGTGTCCCGGTCGTCCTTGCGTAGGTCGCGGTGCCTGACGCGAACCCGGTAGCCGCCACGGCGGAGGTGTCGCGCCAGCTCCTCTCCCAGAACCACGGAGCGGTGGCGACCGCCCGTGCATCCCAGACCAATGGTCAGGTGGTTCTTGCCCTCGGCAACGAACTGCGGCAGCAGGTAGTCACCGAACTCGTTCAACCGCGCAAGGAAGTCGCGGGTCTGCGGCTGGTCCATCACGAACTTCCGGACGCGGGCGTGGGTGCCAGGCAGGGGACGGAGCGCCGGCCGGTAGTGGGGATTGGGCAGAAACCGCACGTCCAGGATGAGGTCGGCGTCAATCGGGATGCCGTACTTGTACCCAAAGGTAACGACGCTGACCTCGAGCGGTCGGTGGGGAGTACGGGCGCGCCGGTAGGCAGAGGCGATCTCGTCGCGCAGCTCCCTGACCGTCAGGGCGGAGGTGTCAACGACCCGGTGGGCGCGTCCCTTCACCGCTTCCAGCCTGCGGCGCTCCGCGCGGATGCCGGTGAGCACGCGCCCGGTCTGAGCCAGTGGATGCTTGCGGCGGGTCTCCTTGAACCGGCGTACCAGCACGTCGTCGGCCGCGTCCAAGAAGAGGATGTCGGCCCGCAGGCCCAGGCGGGCCACCTGATGCAAGGCAGAGAACAGGTCGTCGAAGAACTCGCCGCCCCGTATGTCAATTACAACCGCCACCCGCCGAACCTTGTCCTCGGAGTGCAGGCACAGATCGGCAAACTTGGGGAGGAGCGCGGGCGGGAGGTTGTCCACGCAGAAGAACCCGAGGTCCTCGAAGACCTTCATGACGGTGGACTTCCCGGCGCCGGAGAGGCCTGTAATGATGACGAACTGCACGCCGCTGCGCCGGCGAGGGGCCGCGCGGGCAGGTGCGGTGCGCTTCTCCGCCCTGCTAGCGGCCGGCAAGGTGGCTGAGGAATGTGCTGATGATCGCAATTAGCAGTGCCCCCATGAACGCCGACAAAAACGAGTCTATCTGCATCGGCGTGACCGCGGCGACCAGGTACAGCATCAGCGTGTTTACTACCAGCGTGAACAGCCCCAGGGTCAGGATGTTCAGCGGCAGCGTAAGGACCAGGAGAACCCAGCGGATCGAGGCGTTCACCAAGCCCAGCACCAGGGCCGCGATGAGGATGCTCTCGGTGTCGGGCAAGCGGATGCCCGTAACGATCCTGGTAGTGACGAAGATGGCTATGGCGTTGAAGATCCAGCGCAGAAGGAACCCGCCGAGCATCGCACCCTCCCTGGCCCGCCTGTGGCTTCCCGCGGGCGAGATCCCCTGGTCTACTACTACAGCAGCCCCCGCAGGACCTCCGGCACCCGCCCTGGCAGCGCAACCATTGAGACACCGGCGGCCTCCAAGGCCTCGATCTTGGCCTGTGCCGTCCCCTCGCTCCCGGAGATCACCGCGCCCGCGTGGCCCATGCGCTTGCCCGGCGGCGCGGTCCGGCCGGCGATGTATCCTACCACCGGCTTGCGGACAGCGGCCTTGATGAAACGGGCGGCCTCTTCCTCGGCGCTGCCGCCGATCTCGCCCACCAGCACGATCGCCTGGGTCTCTGGATCCTCTGCGAAGAGCGCCACCGCTTCCTGGAACGTCAGCCCTACGACCGGGTCGCCACCCAGGCCCAGGGCGGTGCTCTGACCGAGTCCGGCTTGCGTCAGACCGGCCACGATCTCGTAGGTAAGTGTGCCGCTGCGCGAGACCAGCCCCACGCCCCCGGGGGTGAACAGGTGGTTCGGCATGATGCCAATTTTGCACCGCCCGGGCGAGGCCACGCCCGGACCGTTCGGCCCCAGGATGCGCACGCCCGCGGCGCGCGCCGCGGCCACCATCTCGATCGAGTCGTGGACGGGGATGTGTTCCGTGATGATCACGATCGGGTCCAGCCGGGCCGCGATCGCCTCCAGCGCCGCGTCCTTGGCCATGCGCGCGGGCACGAAGACGCACGACGCGGTGGCGCCGGTCTGGGCCACGGCCTCGGCGACCGTGTCGAACACCGGGACGCCCGCGGCGGTCTGGCCGCCCTTCCCCGGCGTCATGCCGGCCACAACCTTCGTGCCGAACTCCAGCATGCGGCGCGTGTGGAACTCGCCCTGATAGCCGGTAATGCCCTGAACCAGGACGCGGGTGCGCTCGTTCACAAGAATGGCCATAGGCCCCTCCGTGTTCTGCCTGGGCTACGGGCCCTGCAGCGCCTCCAGCACCGGCCTGCCTTGCCAGTCGCCCGGTATCGAAACGCCGAGCGCCGCCAGGACGGTCGCGGCGGTATCAAACACGATGATGCGTCGGTCCACAATCACACCGCGCCGGACTGTGCCGCCGAACGCCATCCACGGGATTGTCATGTCCTCGGGCCGGCTCGTGCCGTGGGTGATGCCGTGGCCGCCGTGGTCCGAGGTGACGATCAGCAACGCCTGGGCAGCCACGCCGGCGTCGTCAAAGGCACGCAGCAGGCGCTCGATCAAAGCGGGAACCGCGGCGATCACCCGTAGGTACTCCTCGCTCATCCAGCCGCGCCGGTGGCCTGTGTCGTCCGGGTCCGCGATGTGCACGAACAGCACGGCAGGACGCTGCTCACCGAAGATCCGGGCGGCGACCTCCACCACGTCGGCCTGGCGGAATCGCGGGTAGAGCAGGTGCTGGGCGCTCACGACCGATCCCGGCGGCATGAAGATCATCATCTTCGGCTTGGTGACAAACGCCGCGGCCCGGCCACCCGCGCGCGTAACCTCCGTGAAAATGGTGGTCCGCGCGAAGTACGGCTCGCCGACGCTCCAGTCGTTGAAGGTCACCCTGTGAACGGCCGGTCCCACGCCCGAGAGCATCGAAGCGTGGGCAGGCAGTGTGGAGCTTGGAAAGGTCGTCTGCGCC
>JBKJJG010000203.1:0-6949 GCA_046598155.1 bacterium
GAATGGCTTGGTGATGTAATCGTCGGCGCCTGACTCCAGCCCGGCGACCTTGTCCCGGGCGCTGTCGTGCACGGTCACCATGATGACCGGCACCTGGCTGAACTTCCGCAGCGACTCCAGCACCCCCCAGCCGTCCATCACCGGCAGGTTGACGTCCAGCAGCACCAGATCCGGGCTTCCGGCGGCGGCGGCCGCCAGCGCCCGGGCGCCGTCCCCGGCAGATGCCACGTCGTGGCCCTTGGCGCGCAGGTACCGAACCAGGAGGTCCCTGGACCGGGCGTCGTCCTCAACGACCAGGATTCTCATGCACCGTCTCCTACCGGCATGGTGAAGGTGAACCGCGTGCCGCCTCCAGGGGCGCGCTCAAACCAGACCCGCCCTCCGTGGAGTTCGACGTAGCGCTTCACCACTGCCAGCCCCAGGCCGATGCCGTCAATCTCGCGGCGCGCAGGATGTCCCGCCCGCTGGAACGGCTCGAAGACCTCGTGTTCGTGCCCCTTTGGGATGCCAGTCCCGGTGTCGGTCACCTCGAAGACCACCTGCCCGTTGCGGTTCGTGGCCGTTACCGTGATCTTCCCCTGCTCGGTGTACTTGATGGCATTGTGCAGCAGGTTGATGAGGATCTGCCGGAGCATGGTCTCGTCGGCCAGCACGGTTGCCGTGCCGCGGGCCGCCACCTCCAGTCCCTTCTGTCGCGCGAGGTGTGCGACGTTCTGGCAGGCCTGCTCGATGACCACCGCCGCGTCCACGCGTCCGGTCTGGGGTTGGATCCCGCCCGCCTCCAACGCCGAGTAGCGCAGGATGCCCTCGATCAAGTGCAGGAGGTGGTCGCCGGCTGCAAGCTGCGCTTCCAGGTCCTTGCGCTGCGCTTCGGTGATCGGGCCGTCAATCTCCTCCAGCAGCAGTTGCGCATAGGCACGCACCGCGTGCAGCGGGGTCTTGAGCTCGTGGCTCATCGCAGCGGTGAACTCGTCCTTGACGCGGTTGGCCTTCCGGAGCGCTTCGTTGACGCGTGCCAGCTCCCGGTCACGCTCCTCGATCGCACAGGCCATGGTGTTGAACTCGTCGGCCAGGAGCTGCAGCTCATCTCCGCCCACGGCCGGCACGCGCGCGGAGTAATCGCCCCGGCGGATCAGGCGTATCGCCGTGTTCATGCGGGCCAGGGGGCCGAGGATCGTGCGCCGCAGGACGAACGCGGCCGCCACGCCGGCGCCGGCCATCAGCAGGCTGGCCAGGATGATCCGCTCGGTCTCCGCCCGGATGCGAGCGTGCACATCCCCCAGGGGAAACCCGATGCGCACGTAGGTCTGCCGGTCGAGCGGGTAGTCGGGGACCGCCCTGAAGATGTCCAGGTACGCGGTGCCGCCACGGGTTCGGCGCTCCTCCACGACGAAAGGCCGCGTCAGCGGGCCCGCGGGGACCGCCAGCGCATAGCGGCCGTCGGTGAAGCGGACCTTGCCGTCCCGGACGATCTGCGCGTAGAGCACCGTTCCTGCCACGAGCCGCCGGGTGATCCGGCTGGAGGTGGGCTCCTCGGACAGGCCCTCTGGGGTGGGAAGGAACCGGGAGGCGTCGCGCGCCAGCTCCTCGGCGACGCCCTTTGCCCTGAGGCGGACCTGCTCCAGCAGAGCACTGCGCAGCCGGTAGGCGGCCAGCGTCCCGAACGTGGCCGCGAAGAGCACCGAGAGTCCCACGAACGCCAGGACGAACTTGCGACCGAGGCTCAGCCGGACCACGGTCCCAGTATAGTACGGCGCCACGACAGGTGTGAGAAGCGGGGTGCGATCGGCGGGGTGCGAAAAGGGGCGCGCCGTAGCGCGCCCCCGTCGCTCGTATCGCCGTTCCCTCTCTAGCGTTCTGCCGCGATCTGGATGATCTTCCTCGCCGAATCGAGCATCCTGAGCACGGCGTCCATTGTCTGCGACGCCTGGTCCGATGCGTGGTTGAGATCCACGGTGCCGTCCTGTATGGACCCCTGCGGGCGGTTGGAGATCATGCGCAACGCCTCGGCGGCCTGCCTGATCGCCCGGCTCACGAGCTCGGCGGCCTGTTCCTCGGGACGCAGGCCGCGGGTGCCCAGCACGCCGGTTGGGCCCACCATGGCGACGATCTCGGCTCCGGCGGACGCCGGCGCCGGCTGGGGCGTGACGCCAGTGCTGGCTCCGGCCTGGGCCGTCAGCTCGGCCTGCTTCCTCGCGCGGGCATCGATCTGCCGCTGCACCGCGGCGATCCACTGCACCTCGGCCGCCTCGCGGATGACGCGGGCTTCGACCAACAGCGGCCTGACACCCTTGTAGCCGTCACCATTGCCTGCCTGCGCCACACGCTGGAAGATCGGATCCGCGTAGCCCGCCAGCAGGTTGATCGTCTCCTGAACGTAGCGCTGCTGCGCGTCGGCGTCCAGCGCGGTGACCGCCAGCTTGGCCTGCGCTGCCGCGCGGTCGAGCTCGGCCAGGGCAGAGGCCAGCGCGGTCTTGTCAACTACCAGGACCGGGAGCGGTTCCTCCGCGGCCTCGGCCTGCTCAGATGCTTGGGCCGTCTGGTCCGGCTGCGTGGAAAGCTGGCTCTGCGCCACGAGTGTTTTTGATGGGACCGTCGCCGTCGGGGCAGAGGTGGAATCAGGCAGCAGCGTGCTGACGAACTTCACCGGCAGTTGCGTCACGCCGGTCAGGGCCAGCCCGGCCGTTGTCAGGATGACTATTGGAATTAGGGCCAGCAGCGTCCTCTTGGTAATCGCGCCGAACATGCCAACACCTCCGTGTGGTGCGGTTATGCTCTGACGCCAGTCTGCCACCAGAGCCCGGACGAGGCCATGCAAGCGGGGTTCCCGCAGGGTTGAAAAACGGTCAAGCCGGCCCTGCAGGCACGCGCTTGACCGGCCCTCACGCGGTCGGTACCCTGTAGGGGCAGTCGTTCAGACACGCCTAAGCCCAGGACGCCATTCCGCATGGAGCGTTCCGACAAGGGTACCGTTGAGGCAGCCGGGGACGTGCTCGCCGGTAGAAGCGGACGGCGGGGGCTGGCCCGGCTCCTGCCATTTCTCGGTCCCGCGTTCGTCGCCTCGGTCGCCTACGTGGATCCCGGCAACTTCGCCACCAACATCCAGGCGGGCGCCAAGTTCGGTTTCCTGCTGCTCTGGGTCGTGCTGGCCAGCAACCTGATGGCCATGCTGGTGCAGGCGCTTGCGGCCAAGCTCGGCATCGCCACCGGCCGCAACCTGGCCGAGCTGTGCCGGGACCAGTTTCCGCGGCCGCTAGTCTGGTTCATGTGGGCCATGATGGAGGTCGTGGCCATGGCCACCGACCTGGCCGAGTTCGTCGGCGCCGCGGTGGGGTTCTACCTGCTGTTCGGCCTACCGTTGTTTCCCGCGGGCCTGCTGACCGGCGCGGTCACGTTCCTCATCCTGGCGCTGGAGCGCCGGGGGTTCCGCCCCCTGGAGGTCGTGATAACCGCGTTCGTCGGCATAATCGCCATCTGCTACCTAATCGAGTTGGGGCTCGAGCGGCCCGCGCTGTCCGAGGTGCTCGGCGGTCTGCTGCGGCCGCGCTTCGCGGGCGCCGAGAGCGTGCTGCTCGCGACGGGCATCCTGGGCGCCACCGTGATGCCCCACGTCATATTCCTGCACTCGTCGCTGATGCAGAACCGCATCGTGGCCCGGACCGCCCGGCAGGCACGACGGCTGTTCCGGTTTGAGGTCGCGGACGTCGTCATAGCCATGGGCATCGCCGGGCTGGTCAACGCCGCGATGCTGATCATGGCGGCCACCACTTTCTTCGCCCACGGGCTGACCGACGTGGGGACCCTCGAAGAGGCCCACCGCACGCTCATCCCGTTGCTCGGCGGGTTGAGCAGCACGGTCTTTGCGATCTCGCTGCTGGCATCGGGTCTCTCGTCGTCCGTGGTGGGCACGATGTCGGGTCAGGTGATCATGCAGGGGTTCCTGCACCGCCGCATCCCGGTGTGGGTCCGGCGGCTGGTGACGATGCTGCCCGCCCTCGTCGTGCTTGCGCTGGGACTGGACCCCACGCGCACCCTTGTCATCAGCCAGGTGGTGCTCAGCTTCGGGCTGCCGTTTGCCCTCGTTCCGCTGGTGGCCTTCACGCGGCGGAGGGACATCATGGGCCCGTTGGTGAACCATGCAATAACGACGGCGGCCGCGGTTCTCGTTACGGCGCTCATTGTCGCCCTCAACCTCTTCCTGATCTACCAGGTACTCGCGGGAGGGTAATGCGGCTGTGTTCAATCACCTGCTGATACCGCTTGACGGCTCACGGCTCGCCGAGAGCGTGCTCCCTGCCGCCGGGGCGGTTGCGCGCCGGTTCGGATCTACCGTCACCCTGCTGCACCTCGTCGAGCGGACGCCGCCCGGCGAGGTGCACGGCGAGCGGCACCTGACAATGGTCGCGGAGGCACAGTCCTACCTGGCGGAGGTGGCGGCGCGGGAGTTCCCATCAGGGGCCGCAACCATGCACGTGCACGGTCCCGACGAGGCCGGCGTCGCCGAGAGCATCGCCCGCCACGCCGACGAGTTGGGTTCCGCGCTGATCGTGCTGTGCACCCACGGTCATGGCGGCGCCCGGGAGCTGATCTACGGCAGCGTCGCCCAGCAGGTCCTCAGCCATGGCAACGTACCGGTTCTGCTGGTCTGGCCCGGTCCTGCTGCTGTGGTCTTCGCCTGCGACCGGGTCCTGGTTCCCCTGGACGGCAGCGCTCCGTCGGAGGCCGCCCTGCCCGCGGCCGAGGCGCTGGCCCACGCGTTCGGCGGCCGCCTCCACCTGCTAACCGTGGTGCCCACCGTGGCCACGGTCTCCTCTGCCCGCTCGCCCGCCGCGCTGTTCCTTCCAATCGCGACCGCGGTCGCGCTTGATCTCGAGGAGCAGGATACGCGGTTCTACCTCGACGGGCTGGCCGCCCGGCTGCGGCAGGATGGTCTGGACGCGGCGGCGGAGGTAGGGCGCGGCGATCCTGCATGGGAAGTCGCCGCGGCCGCCGAGCGGTTGGACGCGGACCTCATGGTGATGGCTACCCACGGCCGGTCCGGGATGAGCGCCGTGTGGGCGGGCAGCGTGGCGATCCGGATCATGGCGAGGTGCCGGAGGCCGATGCTGCTGGTTAGGGCGCCGGGGCCGCCGGACGGGCTGTGAGGCGGGAAGGTGGCGGAGGAGGTGGGATTCGAACCCACGAGGCAGTTTCCCGCCCAACGGTTTTCGAGACCGTCCGGGTACCGGGCTCCCGAACTCCTCCAAAACCCAATGTTATCAGGCCGGCGGTAGGGTGAACAAGGGCAACGCAAGCAGGTCCGGCAGCGCCTCGATGTAGTAATCGGCCCACACCGACGGCTCGTGGTTCACGGCCACGGTGACCATTCCCACGGCGTGGGCGCCGTCAATCTCGCGGCCCTCGTGGCCCACGAACACCGCCTCGTCCGGGGCAAGGCCTGCCTGTCTGAGGGCTTCCATGTAGATCGCGGGATCGGGCTTCTGGACCCCTACGGCCCTGGAGCATGCGACCACGTCAACGAGGTCGGCGACCCCGGCCTGGGCCAACCACCGCATCTTCCACTCCAGCGGATAGATGGTGTCGGTAATGATCCCGACGACCAGTCCGCGCTTCTTCAAGACGGCCAGGGTGGCTCGAGCCCCGGGCAGACCGAACACCTGGTGCGTCTGCTCCATGATGAGCCGGGCGAGCTCCTTGCGTTCTTCTGGGTTAGTCGCGCCGCGCACGAGCAGGAACTCGTCCCAGTAGTCGCCCGCGTCTATCTGGCCGGTTGAAGCCCTTGCCTGCGTGGCCTTGAGACGGGCGCGTTCGGCCTCCGTGGGCTCGCGGCCATGGCCCCTCTCCGCGAAAAGCCGGACCGCGTACCGACCGGTGGGCACCTTGCGGTCGTAGAGCACTCCTGCCGCATCGAAGAACACGCCCCGAATCATGATTCCCTCACTTCCCCCTGCGCGCGATCGGTTCCGTTACGACCGGGATGATCTCCTATATCGTTGGCAAACTGGGTGAATCCCTGTTCACTGCAATTGTAGCGGAAGATCAGGCTGGGCAGTACCCGCTGAGGTTCAGGGGAAAGATGATGCGCCGAAACAGGGTTGTCTAGGAAAGCCTACCTGCCGGGACGGCGTGCCCTGCGGTCGCCGGCGCGCTCGTCCGCTTCCCACGGCCGGTACCCTGTTTCGTACATAGCCTTCGAGAGCATGTGCGCCCCCACCGGAGCGGTGAGCAGCACGAAGAGCAGCGTGACGATCTCCCGGCCGTCGGTCCCGTGCGCCAGGATCGCCGAGGTCAGCACCAGCGCCAGTCCCAGCGTGGTCGCCTTCGTGGCCGCGTGCAGGCGCGCGTAGGCGTCTCCGAAACGGTGCAGCCCCAGCGCGGCGATCAGCGAGAGACTCGAACCCGCCAGCAGCAGCACGGCGATCGCGGTATCACGCAATGGGAGGCC
This sequence comes from bacterium, assembly GCA_046598155.1. GTDB lineage: Bacteria > Sysuimicrobiota > Sysuimicrobiia > Sysuimicrobiales > Humicultoraceae > VGFA01. The sequence goes on from JBKJJG010000203.1 coordinate 6,446, forward strand.
TCCCCCGCACGTAGCGCGCAGCGGCCACGGTCCCGATGAAGCCAAGGATGGCCACCACGGCAGCCACGTCCGCGTAGAGCCGCGTCCCGGCGCGCATTCCCAGCACCGTTACCAGGATGATCAGGATCGTCGCGATCGTGTCGCCGGCCACCACGCGGTCGCCCAGGTGCGGGCCCCGTACCAGGCGCAGCAGGCACAGCGCCATCGCGGCCACGAGCATGGCGAGCGCGACGGTGACGGCCGTCATTCCAGCAACCCCCGGATCGGTCTCTCCAGCGTGCGCTTGATCTCGTCCACCGTGGCCGCCGGGTCGTCCATGGCGAGAACGTGAACGAGCAGATGGGAACGGTCCGCGGCGACGTCCACGGTCATCGTGCCCGGTATGAGCGTGATCGAGTGCGCCAGCATGGTGATGCCCGCGTCAGTCTTGAGATCCAGGGGTACCTGCACGATGCCGGAGCGGATCTTGAGCCGCGGCCGCAGCACCACCAGGCCGGCGACCGC
>JBKJJG010000102.1:0-4190 GCA_046598155.1 bacterium
CCCGGCCCGGCGAGCGCGTGAGCGCGGCCAGCAATCTGAACTCGGTCGGCGTCAGCGTCACGGAGACGCCGCCCCGGCGGACCTCCATGCGCCCCTGGTCAATCTCCAAGTTGCCGACGGTCAGGACCTCGGCCGGCGCCTCGCCGCTGGCACGCCGCAGCACGGCCCGCACCCGCGCGACGACCTCTCGCGGGCTGAACGGCTTGGTGATGTAGTCATCGGCGCCCAACCCCAGGCCGAGCAGGCGATCTACCTCTTCTCCCCGCGCGGTGAGCATGATGATCGGCGTGCTCCCGGCCGCGCGGATCTGGCGGGCGACCTCCCAGCCGTCCACCTCCGGCAGCATCAAGTCGAGGATCACAAGATTGGGCTTCTCGTGCTGGAAGGCCGTGAGCGCCGCCCGGCCGTCGGCGGCGCTCACGACATGGTAGCCGTCGCGCTCTAGATACTTGCGGACGACGTCCGTGATCTCGGGTTCGTCGTCCACAACCAGGATCGTACGGCGGCTCACGGTCGCGCAGACCTCCAGAACTCGGATCGGCCCAACGGAACTTCGGCCGGCTCTCCCACTCGTCCTACGGGGTCACGACGATCCGCCCGACCATGCCGGACTCGCGGTGCCCAGGGATGCTGCAGAAGAACTCGTACGTACCCGGTCGGTCGGCCCGAATCGCGCCCGCAACCGTCTGCCCGGGTAGCGCCACGAGCCGGACGCGCAGACTTGGTACCGTGATGTCGTGCACGGTATTCCCCTTGTTGGCGAGATTGAGGTTGACCACCTCGCCGGCCTTGACCGGGATCTCGATCGGGCTGAAGGAGAAATCGGTCGCGACGATTTCGACGGTCCTGGCACCGGCAACAGGCGGGAGCGCCCATGCGCCCCTTCCCTGCCATCCCCAGGGGCCGCGCATTTGGTACCGCCCGAAGCCGGGCATCATCGGTCCGCGATGCCAACCCCACCCGCTCCCGCGTGCGCCACCCCATTCTGCTCGGCCCACGCACAGCAGGCCGATAATCCCCACAACGATCAGCACAACGCCCCAAACCATTCGGTTTCGCATCGCCCTCTCCATCCGCCCCGGCCTAAGAAAGTTCCTTCTTGATCGCGTCGTACTCCTCGCGCGTGATCTCGCCCCTGGCCAAGCGGCGCTTCAGGATCTCCAGCGGCGCCTCATCCTGGCCTGCCGGCGCGCCCGCTCCCTCGCGTCGCACGATCGCGGTGACCACCAGCACTAGCCCCACCAGAGTCAGCAGCCAGAAGAGCATCCCAAGGAACGGCATCCCCCACCCTCCGGACCACCCTCCGCCCATCATGCCGGGGCCCATCATGCCCCATCCCCCCATCATCCCGATGCCGCCGAGCAGCGGCAGCAGGAGGAGCACACCAATCACCACAAGTGCGATGATGCCAGCGTGCCGACAACATGCCATCGCCATCACCTCGCTGTCCAGTCTGGACAGGGGACCGGCAGGCTCGGCCCCCTGTCGGGATTCTTGTATCCTACCGGATGGCCTGCTCCCGAATCACCGTGCCGTAGTGCCAAGCGTACCAAACCTGCCCACCAAATGCATTGACGCTGGCGAGCGCGAAGTTCTTCCCATCACGAGCCAGCCGATAGGTGAAGAAGCCCGGGAACTCGACCACCTTGCCTATACCGGCACCGGGGAACGCCTGAGCGATCCAGGCCTGCAGCGCGGCTCTTGCCTTTGCCTCATCCAGCAGCGCCACCGGTGGGCGGACGCCCGGGGCACCGGGAGACCGCTGCGGGCCGGGCTGCTGGCCATAACCCATCCCTGGGCCCATCGCGCCAGGACCCCCACCATAACCCATCTCCGAGCCCATCATGCCGCCGGGCCCCATCATGCCCATTCCGCCGGCCAGGCGGCCGTACTTGAGGTTCCACATCATCGGAGGTCCCATCTCGAACGTAACGTTGCCGTTGTACCGGTCCACCAGGAGACTGAACGCGCCCTTCCCGGTGCTCTTCTCCGTCACCACGGCGTAGTAGACGTTCGAGAACTCAATGATCTCGACCGGCACCAGGTCTGGATTCTGGTACTGCCCAAGGAACTGCCGAACACGGGTGATTGCCTGCTCCACGGGCAGCGCCGGTCCTCGTGGCTGTGCGTACCCGGGCCCCATGCCGGGCCCCGTCATCTGAGCGAGCGCGGGGGTGGCGAGTGCTGCTAACACCGCCGCGGTGCCCAGGATTGCCATTGCACGCTTCATCATGTCCCATCTCCTTTCGAATGCGGTTCTCAATCTGCACTTCTGAGACTACCGGACAGCGGTGCAGAAGCCATGAATCAGACGTGAATGTTTTGTGAACGCGGGCGGTGCGCTAGAATGGGAGAGGTGACGCGCAATGAAGACCTCGGAAGCCCGCGCCGCTTCCAGCCTGGCCGCGTTCCTCGACGCCAGGACAGCCGAGGGCTCGCTCTGCGAAACCCTGGCGGACGGCAAGGTGCGCTGCGTAGCCTGCGGGCACCGTTGCGTCATCTTCCCCGGCCGCCGCGGAATCTGCCGGGTGCGGTTCAATGACGGCGGATCGCTCCGTGTCCCCTGGGGATACGTCGCCGGGTTGCAGTGCGACCCGACCGAGAAGAAGCCTTTCTACCACGTGCTGCCGGGATCCACGACGCTCACATTTGGGATGCTGGGCTGCAGCCTGCACTGCCCAGGATGCCAGAACTGGGTGACCTCGCAGGCACTGCGTGATCCTGCCGCGGGGGTCGCGCCGGAGGAGATCTCGACCGGGGAACTGGTGGCGCACGGCCTCAGGTGCGGCGCTCGGCTGGTTGCCAGCTCCTACAACGAACCGCTGATCACGTCCGAGTGGGCGGTCGTGGTCTTCGCGGAGGCACGCCAGGCCGGGCTCCGCACATGCTTCGTGAGCAACGGCAACGCCACGCCGGAGGTCCTGAGCTACCTGCGCCCCTGGTGCGACTGCTTCAAGGTGGACCTGAAGTCCATGAACGCGAGGAACTACCGCGCGTTGGGCGGCGTGCTCGACCGGGTGCTTGCGACGATCCGACTGGTCCACGCGATGGGGTTCTGGGTGGAGATTGTGACCCTGGTTATCCCCGGGTGGAACGACTCGGACGAAGAGCTGGCAGATGCTGCCCGGTTCATCGCCTCGATCTCGCCTGACATCCCCTGGCACGTGACCGCGTTCCACGCAGACTACAAGATGACGGGCCGCGGCAGCACCACCGCCGCGGCGCTGCTACGGGCGGCGAGGATCGGCCAGACCGAGGGGCTGCGGTTCGTTTACGCCGGCAACCTCCCCGGGCAGGTAGAACCCTACGAGCACACTCACTGCCCGCGGTGCCGGGCCGTGCTGGTCGAGCGCAGCGGGTACTACATCCGTCAGAACCGCATGGAGGCGTCCGGCGGGCGTTGCCCGGACTGTGGGCAGGCCGTTGTCGGAATATGGTCGTAGGCTCCGGGTGTAAACGGGGAGCGGCTCCGGGCCGTCCAAAGAGCATCATGAGGGCGCGCGTATCAACGGCGTTGCTGGCCGCCGCACTGCTCGTGGCGACGGCCCTACCGGCCCCAGGCCCGAGCAGCGTCGCCGTTGCCCAGAGCCGCGGGCTCGTCAGCCGTCTCGGCTCGATTCACCACGGAGGGCTGGAGCGCATCTACCGCATCCACCTGCCCTCGTCGGCCGGCAGAGCCGGTCCGATGCCCCTGGTTCTTGCCCTGCACGGCGGCGGCGGCACGGGCGCAGACATGGAACGGCTCACCCTCGGCGGCCTGAACCGGCTTTCGGAGACCCACGGCTTCGTGGTGGTCTACCCGGACGGTGTTTACCGGCACTGGAACGACGGCAGGGGGATTCAGGACTACCGCGCGCACAGGGACAACGTGGACGACGTCGGCTTCATCGCGGCCCTCATTGAGCACCTGGCGCAAACCCAGGGCATTGACCGCGGCCGAATCTACGCGGCCGGGATCTCCAACGGCGGACTGCTCTCGATGCGCCTGGCTCACGAACTCTCCCACGGTATCGCCGCGATCGCGCCCGTCGCCATCTCCGCGACCGACAAGATCGCCGCGATGCGCGCGCCGGCCAGACCTGTCCCGGTCGTGCTGATCCCGGGCACCAACGATCCCCTGGTCCCGTGGGGCGGCGGAAACCTGGGGTTCCCCGGCGGCCGCGCCGTCGGGAGGGTGTTGTCGGTAGCCG
>JBKJJG010000130.1:0-1694 GCA_046598155.1 bacterium
TGCGTGCCTTTCCGCTGGATGCTCCGGCAGAACGTGGAAGGCGATCCGAAGAAAGGGGCTTGTCTCAAAGTAGGGGGCACTCATGATACCCAGGCTGTTTCCAGAGATGTCATGAACCCCACGGCTGAAGCGGGGGGCTTGCATCTGGGGTGGGGTATGTCCCGATTCACCCGACGCCATAGGCTGCGATGATCGAGCCCCGCTCGTAGCGGCGGCTGATGAGCTGGAAGAACAGATTGGCGCGGCGGGTATCCATGGGCAGATAGCCGAGTTCATCCAAGACCAGGAGATCCAGGCGCCCCAAGACCTCCAGGCGGGCCGCCAGCGTGTGGTCCACGGTGGGCGAAGGGCGATGGACAGGCATTCGTACTCGTCAATCAGCCCCATCATGCCGTGCCGGAGAACGTCAGCGGGGTCTTTGACGCGCAGGCGTAGCCGCACGCCTTCCAGCCCGCGAAAAGTAGCGGCGGCGCAAACGCGATCGGGCTTCGCTGCAGCCCCTCGCTACTGGCCGTGGGACGCCATTCAGGAACTCCCGCGGCGGGACCCAGTCGACGCACAGGCCGACGCCGAGGCGCTGCACGCGATCATGCGGCAGCGCGTCGACCGGCTGCTTGACGGCGAGCGCCTAGATCCCCGCTGCCGGGACTGTGTCCAGCGGGTCCGGGCGCCATGCCGGATGAGACCGTAGATAGGCGTAGAGCGTGAGGACCTTCGAGACGTACAGTTCCGTCTCACGGTACGACGGAACGCCGCGGTGGCGGCCGACCGCGCCCATCCCGGCGTTGTAGCCGGCCAGCGTGAGATCCAGCCTGCCACGGTTGACGACGAGCAGCTCCCGGAGCTTCCGCACGGTGCCGTACAGGTTCTGCGGCGGGTCGTAGGAGTTCACGCCCAAGCGCGCTGCAGTGGCGGGCATGAGTTGACCAAGCCCGACCGCGCCGCGAGGGCTGATTGCCGCGGGATTGAAGCGGGACTCCACGGCGATGACGGCAACCACGAGCCGTGGGTCGACGCCAAGCGCGTAGCTGGTCTGCAGGAGTTGCCCCGCTACCCACGCTGCCTGCGGCCCGGTCAGCGCGGGATTGTACCATCGCACGGTGTGCGCGTAGCGCGCGAGAACGCCGCTCGGGACGCGTTCCGCCGGCGCCGCTGGCGCACCGGGGATCAGCATGAAAGCCAGGAAGGCAGCCACCAGGACGCGGCCGGGGGGCAACGTCATCGCGGCATCGGCTCCAGGTGGAAACCGCCCTCGGCGCCGCCCTGGACGATGTAGTAGCGATGACCTCGCCGGACGACCATGCGCCCGCGGAGAACGAAGATGCTGTCGAGGTTGAGCCGTTCGAGCGTAAAGCGCTGTCCGAACTGACGGTGGGCTTCGCGTACTGCCCACACGAGGTACGCCTGGTCGGGATCAAGGTGCTGGGCCTCCGCGAGAACCTGCACCAGGGCCGTGGCCTCGGAGAACGAGACCTGCGCAGGGGCATCGCCGTCGCCCGTCGCCGCGCGGGGCTCACCCTCGCGGGGCAACTCGCCTTCCAGACACGCGAGGGAATCGTTTAGCCCTTCGGGGAAATCGATGCCCGGAGTGTCATGGATGCCGGCTGCTGCGCCGCTGGGGTCGGACTGCAGCGTATCGTCCACACCGGTTGTCTCGGTTCCGTCGTGGACGACATCGACCGGCGCAACGCCCG
>JBKJJG010000067.1:0-12143 GCA_046598155.1 bacterium
GGCCCAGGCCCGCGCCGAGCGCGAGGTCGAGACCCTGCGCGCGCAGGCGGCGGGCCGGCTCGATGCGGCGGTGGCAAGCGTGGTTGAGCACGTGGTCACGGGCCACGTGATCACGGGCGGCTAATGATCGTTGAGATGCGCCGGGTGCTGGTCTTCGGCCCCAAGCGGCTACTGCGCGGGGTCGTAGAGGAGATACAGCGCCTCGGTGCGATCCACATCGAGCGGGTCGAGACCGAGGGGTCCGCGATCGGCGTGTTGCGGCTCGACGAGGCCGCCACGGCGGCCCAGGCAGCGATCGAGCGCACCCGTCTCCGCGCCTCTGGTCTGCTCGGTCTGCTCCCGGTTGTGCCCCCAGTACCGGGGGGGCCAGGTGATCTGTCGGACCCCGAGGCGCTCATAGATCCCGAGGCCCTGTCCGATCCCGAGGCGCTCGACGCGGTGCTGGTTGGTATCGAGGCCGAGGTGGCGGCCCTCACCCGGCGACGGCTCGAAGCCGAGGACGAGTTCGATCTGATCCAGACCTACGAGGGCGCGGTCCGCGTGCTCTCCCCGCTGCTCGGCGCGCTGTCGGGCAGCCGGACCCTGGAGTCCGTGGGATTCATCCTGCGCGGTAAGGACCTCTCGGTCGTCACCACCGTGCGCAACCATCTTAGCGAGTTGACCGGCGGCCGCATCGAGGTGGTCAGCCGCACGATCGAGGAGGGCAAGATCGGCGTGGTTGTGGCGTTCCTGCGCCGCGACGCCGAGGCGATCCGTGGATGGCTCACCAGGGCAGGCATCAGCGAGCTGCGCCTGCCCGCACGCTACTCCGGCGAGGGGCCTGCCGAAGCCGTGCGCCTGATGGAACGCCGGCGCGCCGAGCTGCCAGGCGAGATGGCGGCGATCGCGGCGGAACTCGCCGAGGCCGCGCGCCGGTACCGGTCCTGGGTGGAGGCCGTTTTGGCGGTGGTCACCGACCGGCTCGGCCAGCTCCGCGCGCTGCCCCACCTCGCGCAGTCGCAGTACGCCTTCATACTCCACGGGTGGACGCCGCGAGCGCGCGTGTGCGAGGTCCGCGAAGCCCTCCGGGCGCGCTTTGGCGGCGAGGTTGTTGTCCACGATCAGCCGGCCGACCCGCATCACGCCGAGCAGGTCCCGGTGCTGCTCGACAACCCCCCGGTGATCAGGCCGTTCCAGCGGCTGCTGGGGCTGTTCCGGCCGCCGAAGTACGGAACCCTGGACCCCACGGTCTACCTGGCCATCTTCTTCCCGATCTTCGTCGGCATGGTCATCGGCGACGTCGCCTACGGGGCGCTGCTCTTCGCCTTTGGCTGGTGGATGCGCAACAAGGCCCGGCGGGGCGAGGCGTGGGACGTCGCGCTTGGAAGCATCAAGATGGGCATCCGCGTCGCACCACCGACGCTCGCCGACGTGTCGTGGATCGTCCGTGCCATGGCAGGGTGGACGATGCTCTTTGGCGCGCTCTACCTCGAGATCTTCGGCAACCTGATCGAGCACCACCTGGGTCTGCACCCGGTCTTCAACCGCGTCCACCTCACGACCGCGTTCCTGGGACTGACGATCGCGATGGGTCTTGTCCAGGTGATGCTGGGCTACCTGCTCCACCTCGTGATGGCGCTGCGCCACCGGCACGCTTTCGGCGCGCTCGAGTCGCTTGCCATGATCAGCGGCGTGGCCGCGCTGTTCGCCCTGTTGGGCGCCATGGGCAACGTGCTGCCGTCCAGCTTCCTCACGCCGGGCGTCGCGCTGCTCGTGGCCTTCATGGTCTTCGTCATGATTGGGATCGTGCTGAACCCCTACGCTGCGATGTGGCTGCTCGAGGCCATATCGGGCATGGGCAACGTGCTCTCCTATGCCCGGTTGTTCGGCGTGGGCCTGGCCGCTGCCGTGCTGGCCAACGTCTCCAACGAGCTGGGCGGCATGTTTGGGCCCGTGTGGGTCGGCATCTTCGTGGGCATCGTCATCCAGATGGCCTTCTTCGTCTTCACGCTGCCCGGTCACATCATCCAGCCCGCGCGGTTGAACTGGGTCGAGTTTCTCACCAAACTCAAGTACCACGACGAGAGTGGCAACTCGTACCAGCCGCTTCACAAAACAGGAGGTGGACTAGGGTGAAGAACATCCTGAGGGTCATGAGCTTGCTGGCGGTGGCCCTGCTGGCCATCGCTCCGGTCGCGCTGGCGGCCGAGGCGCCGGCTGCGGGGGCCCGGCAGATCACGATGGCTCACGGGCTGCTGGGCCTGGCCGCGGCGCTGGCCGTGGCGTTCGGCGCGATGGGCACCGCGTGGGCGCAGTCGCGCATCGGTGCGGCCGCGGCCGGCGCCGTCGCGGAGCGCCCCGAGATCGGCGGACTGATGCTGATCTTCCTGGTCCTGCCGGAGACGCTTATCATCTTCGGCTTCCTGGTGGCGTTCTTCATCATAGGGAAGATCTAGGCCGGATCGTCGTGACGACCGGTTCGGAACTGATCGCCCTGCTCGAGCGCGAGGCCGCGGCCGAGCGCGAGCAGCTTCTGGCGGAGGCCCGGGCACAGGCCGAGGCCATCCGGGCAGAGGCCCGGCGCGCGGCGGACGAGGTGCTGGCCGCGACGCGGGAGCGGCTCGAGGCCGAGGCGCGCGCGTCGCTGGTCAAGGCGCAGAGCACAGCGACGCTACGGGCCTCGTCGCTGGTCTTGCAGGCCAAGGAGGACGAGATCGCCCGCGTGTTCGCGCAGGCCGAGGCCGCCCTGGCGGCGCTGGTCGCCGACGCCCGGCGCTACCCGGAGATCCTGCGCCGGCTCATCGAAGAGGGGTTGCAGGACCTGGGCGAAGGGGGCGTTGTGTCGGTGGCGCCGGCGGACCAGGCGATTGCCGAGGCGATGGTTCGCGAGCGAGGGTGGAAAGCGACGGTGCGCGCCGACCCCGCGATCAGCGGAGGGGCGCGCCTCTCCTCGCCCGACGGGCGCCTCTTGGTGACCAACACCTTTGGCTCACGGCTCGGCCGCGCGCGACCAGCACTGGCGGCCGGGGTGGCCAGGACACTGTGGGGGTAACGGTCCGGCGCGATGCCTGAATTCCCGTACATCAACGCGCGGGTGCGCGCGATGCGCAGCCGGCTGCTGACCGGCGCGCAGCTCGACGAGCTGCTGGGGTTCCCGACGCTGCCCACGTTCCTGCAGGCCCTGGCGGTAACGCCCTACGCCGGAGATCTCCAGGAAGCCCTCGTGCGATTCGAGGGCGTCCGGGCCGTGGACGAGGCGCTGGCCAGGAACCTCCAGCGCACCACGCGGAAGATCCTAGGGTTTGCCGACGGCCGGCCCCGGGCGCTGATCGAGGTGGTCCTGCTGCGGTGGGACCTGGCGAACCTCCGTGTGATCGTGCGCGGCAAGCACGCCGCCCGGCCGGCCGTCGAGGTGATGGCGGCACTGCTGCCCGCGGGCACGCTGGGCGAGCCCGTCCTCAAGGAGATGGTCGCGGCGCCGGACCTCGCCGGCCTGGCCGGGACCCTGGAGGCGGTGGGGCATCCCTTCGCGCCGGTGGTAGCCGAGGGAGCGGCCGGGTATGCCAGGACCCAGGATCTCCTCGCGTTCGAGCTGCTGCTGGACCGCGCCTACGTCGAGCGCGGCCTGCGGCAGACCCAGGGGCGCAGCGGCGACGCGGCGGTGCTCCGCGAGGTGCTCCGCGCCGAGATAGACGCGGCGAACGCCAAGACCGCCTTCAAACTGGGCTTGGCAGGGCTGCTCGACGAAGGGCAGCGGCTGCGCTTCTTCATTCACGGCGGCGTGCTGCTCCCCGCGGACCTGTTTCTGGCACTGTCCGAATCGAGCACGCGGGCGTCGGCCTGGCAGAGGTTGCGGATCAGCGGCTTCCCGGTCCGCGACCTCCCGGAGTCCCCGGTCGAGTTTGAGCGTGCCCTGGACCTTGCGACGGCGCAGGCGCTGGCAGGGCGCTATCGGGGCGACCCGCTCGGACTGGACGTCGTGGTCGGGTACCTGGCGTTGAAGACCGCGGAGGTCGCCAACCTCCGCCTGATGGCGCGGGGCGCGTTCCTGGGGCTGCCGCGCGAGGCGGTGCGGCGGGAGATGGTCCGTGTTTAGGCTGGCGGTGATCACCGATCCTGAGACGGCGACCGGCTTCCGGCTGGCGGGTGCCGAGGTGCGGGAGGCCGCCACGCCCCAGGAGGCGTTGGAGCACCTGCGCCACTTCGTGACGCTGGACTACGGGTTGGTCGCCGTGAACGAGACGCTGCTGGAGGGCGCCAAGGAAGAGCGTGCGCGCCTGCTGCGCGACCGCGATCTCCCCATCATCGTTCCGTTTCCGGCGCCCCACGCGCAGATCGAGGGCGGCGAGGCGTACGTGGCGCGCCTGGTGAAAGAGCACATCGGCTTCTACGTGAAGCTGCGCTAGCGGGCGGCCGGAGTGGATGGAGGGACTGCCATGACGACCCAGGGCACCATCATCAAGATCGCCGGACCGGCGGTTATCGCCCGGGGGATCCCCGGAGCGCGCATGTACGATCTCGTTCACGTGGGCCACGAGGGGTTGCTCGGCGAGATCATCCGCCTTGACGGGAACACCGCGTTCATCCAGGTCTACGAGGACACCTCGGGCCTGATGATTGGCGAGCCGGTGGCAACCACCGAGACTCCGCTGGCGGTTGAGCTCGGCCCCGGGCTGCTGACCGGTATCTTCGACGGGATCCAGCGGCCGCTCGCCAGTCTCCGTGCCCAGAAGGGCGACTTCATGGCGCGCGGCGCCATTACCGAAGCGCTGGACCGCTCGCGGCGGTGGGAATTCTCCCCGGCCGTGGCGCCCGGGACGCGGGTGGGCCCAGGCGACGTGATCGGCACCGTGCGGGAGTTCGGGTTCGAGCACAGGGTCCTCGTGCCGCCGACCTCGCATGGGGGCGAGGTGGTTGAGATCCGATCGGGTGAGTTCACGGTGGACGAAGTGATCGGACGGCTCTCGGACGGCGCTGAGCTGCGCCTGATGCACCGCTGGCCGGTGCGGGTGCCGCGGCCCGTGGCACGGAAGCGCGATCCCCGCGAGCCGTTCATCTCGGGCCAGCGCATCATTGACGTCCTGTTCCCGGTGGCGATGGGCGGGGCGGCCTCGATCCCGGGCCCGTTCGGTTCCGGCAAGACCGTTATGCAGCAGACGCTGGCCAAGTGGTCCAACGCCGACGTTATCATCTACGTGGGCTGCGGTGAGCGTGGCAACGAGATGACCCACGTGCTGGACGAGTTCCCCGAGCTGGAGGATCCGCGTACCGGACGGCCCCTGATGGAGCGCACGGTGATTATTGCCAACACTTCCAACATGCCGGTGGCGGCGCGTGAGGCCTCGGTCTACACCGGCATCACCATGGCGGAGTACTGGCGCGACCAGGGGTACAAGGTGGCAGTGATGGCGGACTCGACCAGTCGCTGGGCCGAGGCGATGCGCGAGATCTCCTCGCGACTGGAGGAGATGCCCGCCGAGGAGGGCTACCCGCCCTACCTGTCCAGCCGGCTGGCGGCGTTTTACGAGCGGGCAGGCCGCGCGGTCTGCCTGGGGCAGCCCGAGAGGGATGGCTCGGTGACGGTTGTAGGCGCGGTCTCTCCGCCCGGTGGCGACCTGTCCGAGCCCGTGACGCAGGCAACGCTGCGCATCACCGGGACGTTCTGGTCGCTGGACGCAGGGCTTGCCAACCGGAGGCACTTCCCAGCGATCCACTGGCTGCGGTCGTACAGTCTCTACACCCCGTTGTTCAAGGAGTGGTACCGGGAGCACATGCCCGAGGATTTCGAGACACTGCGCGCCCGGGCCTCGGCGCTGCTCCAGCGGGAGTCGGAGCTGCAGGAGATCGTGCAGCTCGTCGGCCCCGACGCGCTGCAGGACGACCAGCGGCTGGTGATCGAGGCCGGCAAGATGCTGCGCGAGGATTTCCTGCAGCAGTCCTCGTTCTCGGAGGTGGACGCCCACTGCCCGATGGACAAGGCCTGCGGCATGCTGAGGGCGATTCTGGTCTTCTACGACGAGGCGGGCGCGGCCCTACGGCGCGGCATGCTGATGGACGAGATCCTCAACCTCAAGCAGGTTGAGGAGATCGCCCGCCTGAAGGAAGTACCCAAGGACGAGTTTGGGGCCTACATCGAGTCCTGGCTTGAGAAGTTGCCTGAGGCCTTCGGGGCAAAGGCCCCAGCAGGAGGTGCGTAGCGCCATGTCGCTGGCTACCAAGCAGTACCAGTCCATCTCCTACATCTCGGGCCCGCTGTTGTTCGTCGAGGGCGCGCGCGACCTGGCCTACGGCGCCATCGTGAACATCCACATGGCTGACGGCGGCGTGCGCGGGGGCCAGGTCATCGAGATCTCGGAGAAGAACGCGGTGATCCAGGTCTTCGAGGAAACCGCCGGGCTGGATCTGGCCCGCACGTCCGTTAGCCTGCGCGAGGACGTGGCGCGAATCGCCTGCTCGCGTGACATGATAGGCAGGCGGTTTAGCGGGCTGGGCGACCCGATTGACGGTCTCCCGCCGATCATCCCCGAGAAGCGGTTGCCCATCATCGGCACTCCCATCAACCCCGTGGCCCGGCAGCGGCCGCAGGAGTTCATCCAGACCGGCATCTCCTCCATTGACGGGCTCAACACGCTGGTGCGCGGGCAGAAGCTCCCGATCTTCTCGGGCGCTGGGCTGCCGCACAACGAGATCGCCGCGCAGATTGCGCGCCAGGCCAAGGTGCTGGGAGGGGGCGAGGAGTTCTCGGTCGTTTTCGCGGCGATGGGGATCACCCAGCGTGAGGCGGCCTACTTCATCGAACAGTTCGAAGCAACGGGCGCGCTGGCCCGCAGCGTGGTCTTCCTCAACCTGGCCGATGACCCAGCGATTGAGCGGTTGATGACCCCGCGCATGGCGCTGACCACCGCCGAGTTCCTGGCCTTTGATCTCGACATGCAGGTCCTGGTCATCCTCACGGACATGACCAACTACTGCGAGGCACTTCGTGAGATCGGCGCGGCGCGCGAGGAGATCCCGGGCCGGCGTGGCTACCCCGGCTACATGTACACTGACCTGGCGATGATCTACGAGCGGGCAGGCCGCGTGCTCGGCCGCAAGGGATCCATCACGCAGATCCCGATATTGACCATGCCCGATGATGACATTACCCACCCCATTCCAGACCTGACCGGCTACATCACCGAGGGGCAGATCGTGCTCAGCCGCGCGCTGCACCGCAACGGCGTCTACCCGCCGATCAACCCGCTGCCCAGTCTTTCGCGCCTGATGAACGACGGCATAGGTCCCAACCGGACCCGCGCCGATCACTCCAGCGTCAAGGACCAGCTCTTCGCCTCCTACGCCAACGGCGTGGACCTGCGCCGGCTGGTGGCCATCATCGGCGAGGAAGCACTGACCGACCACGACCGGCTCTACCTCAAGTTCGCGGAGGAGTTCGAGCGCCACTTCCTGGGCCAGGGTGAGACCGATCGGACGATCGAGGAGACGCTTGCGGTGGGATGGAAGCTGCTCTCGGGCTTCCCCCGCGGCGAGCTGAAGCGCGTCAAACAGGATCACATGAACAAGTACTACGGCGAGCAGATGGAGAAGATCTGGGAGGATAAGACCACCCGGATCTAGTTCGAGCAGGGCGAGGACGGAGAACCCACGGCATGGCAGAGGTGATCAGCCCGACCCGGATGAACCTGCTGGCGCGGCGCAACCAGTTGCGCGTCGCGCAGCAGGGCGTGGATCTCCTCAAGCGCAAGCGGGACGCGCTGGTGGCCGACTTCTTCAAGATCGTTCGCGAGTCGCTCGCCGCCCGCGAGTCGCTTTCCGCCGCCTGCCGCCAGTCGTACGTCGCGCTCTCTCTGGCCAAGGCCTGGGAGGGCAGGGAGGCGCTGGAGGCGGCGGCGCTCCCGGCGGGCCGCGACATCCTGATGGACATCGAGGTCCGCAGTCTCTGGGGCACCCGGATTCCTGAGGTGACGCTGCCCGAAGTGCGCCGGCCGTTGCTGGAGCGGGGGCAGAACCCTGCCGCCACCAGCGCTCGGACCATCGAGAGCGCTGCCAACTTCGAGGAGATGCTCGCGGCCATCCTGGCCGTGGGTGCGACCGAGGTCAAGCTCCGCAGAATAGGCGAGGAGATCAAGAAGACCACTCGCCGCGTCAACGCGCTGGAGCAGGTGGTCATCCCCCGGCTTGCCGCCGAGACCCGCTACATCTCTTCAGTGCTGGAACAGCGCGCCAGAGAGGACGTCTTCCGACTCAAGCGCATCAAGAAGAAACTCGAGGCTAAGGAGACCGGTGCCTAACGAAACTCGGAGCGGTCGTACCCCGCCGCTGCCGGTCGCTCGCTGGTCGGCAGCCTTGGGGCTCGTGTTGGCGCTGGCGGGCTATCTCGTGGTGGCGCAGGTCCGGACCGAGTGGCAGATCCGGCGAACCCTGCGCATCCCTTCCACGCAACTGGAGGAACTGGCCTTTCTCCTCCGGGATCAGGAGCGCGGCCGCGCGGCGCTGGAGTCCCAGGTCGGCGAGTTGCGCGGCCGGCTGGCGGCGTACGAAGGGGCCGCGGCCGAGGGCCGGACCGCGGCCGCGAAGATGAACCGCGACCTCCAGGAGCTTCGGACGCTGGCGGGCATCACGGCGCTGGTGGGTCCTGGGATCACCGTGGAGCTGAACGACAGCACGCGACCGCCTCGGGGCGGCGAGGATCCCAACAAGACCATCCTGCACTACTCGGACATCCAGGGCGTGGTCGCGGAGCTGTGGGCGGCGGGCGCCGAGGCGATAGCGCTCAACGGCGAGCGGATCGTGGGCACCACCGGGATCTCCTGCGTAGGCACCACGATTCTTTCCAACACGAAGCGCATGGCCCCGCCCTACCTGATCACGGCGGTGGGCGAGTCCAGGCAGTTGGCCCGGGCCCTGCGACGGCCAGGCGGCCAGGTCGAGCTGCTGACGGCGTTCGGCTTCCCGGTGAAGGTGACGCCCCACGAACTCGTGGGGGTGCCGGCCTACCGCGGTACCTTCCGGTTTGAGCACGCCTCTGTCGAGGGGAAGGAGTAAGAACGATGTGGCTGCCGATCATCGGCTTGGCTCTGGGTATCGCCCTGGGCTTCCTGTTCTCGGTGGAGATCCCGCTGGGATACGTCAAGTACACCGCGATCGCCATCCTCGCGGCAATTGACACCACCCTGGGCGGGCTGCGGGCGCAATTAGAAGACCGGTTCGATCTCATGATCTTCCTCACGGGGTTCGTGGTCAACGCTTCGTTCGCGGCGCTGCTGGCCGGGATCGGCGACCTCCTGGGGCTGGACATCTACCTGGGCGCGGTAATCGCGTTCAGCATCCGGATCTTCGACAACATCGGGTTCATCCGGCGTGATCTCATCGCGCGCCACATGAAAGGTGGGAGATAGTAATGACAGTTCGCGTCGGCATCAACGGGTTTGGCCGCATCGGCCGTCTGGCGCTTCGGGCGATGCGCGAGCGGTATCCAGAACAGATCCAGGTGGTGGCGGTCAACGACGTCGCCGACCTGGAAACGAACGCGCACCTATTCAAGTACGACTCGAACTACGGTACCTATCCCGGCCCGGTAGGGGCACGCGACGGCAACCTGGCAGTGGACGGGGCTGAGATCGCCGTCTTCGCCGAGCGCGATCCAGGGGCGATCCCGTGGTCGCAGGCGGGCGCCGAGGTCGTGATCGAGTCCACCGGTCGCTTCACCGCCGCCGACAAGTCGCGGGGCCATCTTCAGGGTGGCGCCAAGAAGGTAATCATAAGCGCCCCGGGCAAGGGCGAAGACGTAATGATCAACATGGGCGTCAACCACGAGCACTACGACCCCAAGCGGCACGTGATCGTCAGCAACGGATCGTGCACCACCAACGGGCTCTCTGTGACTGCCAAGGTGCTCAGCCGCCAGTTCGGGATCAAGCGGGGATTCATGACCACGGTCCACTCGTACACGAACACCCAGCGCATCCTGGACGTGGTCAGCGACGACCTGCGCGAGGCGAGGGCGGCGGCGCTGAACATCATTCCCGCAAGTACCGGCGCCGCCAAGGCGATCTTCCTGGTGCTGCCGGAACTGAAGGGGAAACTAACGGGAATCGCGCTCCGCGTCCCCACGCCCACCGTGTCCGTCGTGGACCTGGTGGTGGAGCTGGAGAAGCCGACCACCGCGGAGGCGCTCAACGCCGCCTTCAAGCAGGCGGCCGACGGCGAGATGAAGGGCTACCTCGGGTACAGCGAGGCCCTGCTGGTCTCCATGGACTTCAAGGGCGATTCGCGGTCGGGCGTCGTTGACGGCCCGCTCACGATGGTGATGGGCGACACCCTGGCCAAGGTCATGACGTGGTACGACAACGAGTGGGGGTACGCCTGCCGGCTCGCCGACCTGGTGCACTACATGGCGGAGCGCGGCCTGTAGCAGGAGTCCTGACGATGAAGAAGACGGTGCGCGACATTGATGTGTCCGGGCGGCGCGTGCTGGTGCGCTGCGACTTTAACGTGCCGATGGAAGCCGGCCGGATTACCGACGACCGGCGGATACGCGAATCGCTGCCGACCATCCGCTACCTGCTCGAGCGCGGCGCGCGCGTGATCCTGGCCTCCCACCTGGGTCGGCCCAAGGGACGCGCGGATCAGGCATTCACCCTGGCGCCGGTGGCCGAACGCATCGGGGCGCTGCTGGAACGGTCCGTCCCCTTGCTGCCGGACTGCGTTGGGCCGGCGGTTGAGGACGCGGTCGCGCGCATGCGAGCGGGGGAGGCGGTCCTGCTCGAGAACCTGAGGTTCCACGCGGAAGAGGAAGCCAACGACCCCGCTTTCGCTACCCAACTCGCCAGGCTGGCCGACCTGTACGTGAACGACGCTTTCGGGACCGCTCACCGGGCGCACGCCTCCACTGCCGGCGTTGCCGCGTACCTGCCCGCGGTGGCCGGGCTGCTGTTGGAGAAGGAGATGGCACACCTCGGCCAGGCGCTGGACGCGCCGGTCCGGCCGTTCGTCGCCATCCTGGGCGGAAAGAAGGTATCCGACAAGATCGGGGTGATCCGGCACCTACTGGATCGCGCGGACACGCTGCTGGTGGGCGGAGGGATGGCGTACACGTTCCTGCGCGCGCAAGGCCGCGAGATCGGCGCCTCGCTTTGCGAGCACGACTCCCTGGTGCTCGCTTTCGAGCTGTTGGCTGAAGCCGGTCGGAGAGGCGTGGGGTTTGAGCTTCCAGTGGATGTGGTGGCGGCAACGGCAGTGGAGGCCGGCGCCGACCACCAAGTGGTGGATGCGGGCGGGATTCCCGCGGGCTGGGCAGGTGTAGACATCGGCCCCCGGACCGCCGCGCGGTTCGCTGAAATTATCCGGGACGCCGGCACCGTGCTCTGGAACGGCCCGATGGGTGTCTTTGAGATTCCCGCGTTCGCCGGCGGCACGCGGGCCGTGGCCGAGGCAATGGCAGACTCCTCCGCGGTCACGGTGGTGGGCGGCGGTGACACCGCGGCCGCGGTTGAAGCGTTCGGCCTGGCCGATCGCATGACCCACATCTCCACCGGTGGTGGGGCGTCGCTCGAGTTCCTGGAGGGTCGAGAGCTGCCGGGAATCGCGGTGCTGCAGGATGCGTGAGGCGATGCGCACGCCACTCGTTGCCGGCAACTGGAAGATGCACACCACCGTGCGCGAAGCGCGCGATCTGGCCTCGGGCGTAGCATCCCGCCTGACCGGCGTCACCGGGGTGGACGTGGTCGTCTGCCCTCCGTTTACGGCGCTGGCCGAGGTCGGTCGCGCGCTTGTTGGATCGCCGGTCGAGCTTGGCGCCCAGGACCTGCACTGGGAGCCCAAGGGCGCTTACACGGGCGAGATCTCCGCTGGGATGCTCTGGGACCTGGGGTGCACCTACGCAATCGTGGGGCACTCGGAGCGGCGGCGGCTGCTGGGCGAGGAGGACGAGGCCGTGGGCCGCAAGGTCGCGGCGGCCGCCTCTGGTGAGCTCATCCCGATTCTCTGCGTTGGGGAGTCGTTGGACGAACGCGAGGCCGGTCGAACCGAGCGGATCATCCAGACCCAGGCCCGCATCGGGACGCTGGGTCTTGCGCCCGAGCAGGCGGCTCAGCTCGTGGTGGCCTACGAGCCGGTGTGGGCCATTGGGACAGGCGTTCCTGCCACCGGCGATGCGGCCGGCC
>JBKJJG010000220.1:0-3592 GCA_046598155.1 bacterium
CGGGCACGCCGCGCCTGGAGGAGATCGCGAAACCCGGACAGCGCGTGGCCATCCTCATAGACGACATCACGCGCACCACCCCCACAGAACGCATCCTGCCTCTGATCGTCAACCGCCTGAACCGGGCCGGTGTGGACGACAAGAACATCCTGGTGATCGTGGCACTGGGCAGCCACAGGCCCATGACCGAACCAGAAGTGCTCCGGAAGGTGGGGCCGGAGATCTACGGTCGGCTCTCCGTGGTCAACTCCGAGTTCAGGGACAGGTCGAGGATGACCCGCCTGCCGGGCATCCCGGGCGCGCCGGAGATCTGGCTCGACCGCCGCGTTATGGAAGCGGACGTGCGTATCGGCGTCGGCGGGATCCTTCCCCATCCGGCGGCGGGGTGGTCGGGAGGTGCGAAGATCGTCTTCCCCGGCGTCGCCGGCGAGGATACGGTCGCCGCGTTCCACCTGCTCCACGCGCGAGTTCCCAGCAACATGTTCGGGGTCGCGGACAACCCTGTGCGGCAGGCGATGGAGTCCTGGGTCGCGGCACGGGTCGGGCTGGAGTTCATCGTCAACGTGGTGACGACACCAGAGGGCCGGATCTACCGGGCCGTGGCAGGACACTTCGTAGAGGCACACAGACGCGGGGTGGTCTTCGCGCAGGAGGTCCTCTGTGTACGAGGCGCCCGGCGGGCGGATGTTGTGGTTGCCACATCGCATCCGGCAGACCTCGACTTTTGGCAGGCGGGAAAGGGGCTGCTGGCCGCAGACCTCGCCGCTCAGGACGGCGGCACGGCGATTCTGGTCGCCCCGTGCTACGAAGGGGTTGGCCCGCACCCCCGCTATCTCGAGTACCAGACAGCCGCGAGCGCCGAGGCACTGCTCGAACAGGCCCATCTCATGCCAGCGCAAGAGCAGCTACCTTTGGCGGTCGCCGCGGCCAGTCTCCGGATCATCCGCCGGCTCAACGTGCTGGTCGTCTCTGAGGGGCTAGGACCGGACGAGCTCCGACGGGCGGGCATGACGCCCTTTCCGGCCCCACAGGCGGCGCTGGACTAGGCGCTGGACGCTCACGGCCCGGGAGCGCACGTGACGGTCATCACGCATGGCGGGGAGACGGTTCCGCTAACATGAGCCAGGAGGGTTCGCGTCAAGTGCACGTCGGTTTCGCCCGGACCATCATCACCCCTCCGCCCGGCGCCTCCCTGGCCGGCTTCGGAGCCAGGCAGGAGCGTGCTCGGGGTGTCCACGACGACCTCCACGCGCGGGCGCTCGTGCTGGAAGACTCCGGGCAGTTCATCGCCATTGTGGTCTGCGATCTCTGCGACCTCGACGCCGGGTTCGTAGCAGAGGCCCGGCGGCGCATCCAGGAGAGGGCCGGGATTCCCGCGGCATCGGCCATGCTCGCGGCCACGCACACCCACGCCGCGCCCGCGACCTTTGCGCTCTACAGCCTTCCGCCCGACCCGGGGTGGCTCGATGACTTGGCCGACAGGGTGGCCGATGCAGTGGCGTCCGCAGCGCGGGACCTAGCGCCGGCGACGCTCGCGCTAGCGTTGGGCCGGGAGGACTCGGTCGCACGGAACCGGAGGCGCCCCGCCCTCCGGCAGGACCTCCCCGACCAGCGGAGAACCTAACCCTCCACACCGGAGCCATCGTTGCAGACCCTGTAGCACACCCTCCCGGAGCGCCTTATGCGAGCGACCTGGCTCAGTTCGTTCATAACCGACACGATCTACCTGGCCGTGGGAGCATGGTCCTCGCGGCTCGTGGGCTCGCCGCTGCAGCGGGCGATCGCCCGCAGCCGGTACGGCGCGCTGGCAGCCAACTACGACGCCGATGTAATCCCCCAGGACGGCTATCTCGCGCCCATCGAAGCCGCCCTGGACCGGCTGGCGGCAGCCCTCACGGAGGTCCCAACGGAGGTCCTGGACGTCAGCACTGGCACCGGCGCGGTGGTGGGCGTCCTGATGCGCAGGTTCCCTGGGTGCCGCGGCGCCGCGGTAGACCTCTCACCGGTGATGTTGGCCCACGCCGCCCGGCATGCGCGCGAGGACGATTGGTCGGTCCGGCTTGCCGCGGGAGACGCCGGGCGCCTTCCCTTCCGGGCGAGGAGCTTCGACCTGGTCACGGTGCAGAACGCCTTCCCGGTACCCGCTGAATTGGTCCGGGTGGTGCGTCCAGGAGGGTGGGTGGTTTTGAGCTACTCTGCAGGCGGATCGGTTCTGCCGTGGATCGTCCGCTCGCTGACCGGGCAGCTACGCGCGCTGGGCTGCCAGGAAGTGGAAACGCGCCAGGTCGGCTCGGGACGGTACTTCCTTGCGCGGCGCCCGGGCGGGACGGTTCATGTATGACCACGTCATGCGTCATCGCCGCCTACAACGAGGAACGCACGGTGGCCTGGGTCGTCGAGGCCGTGCGCCACACGGGCGAGGTGGCCGAGATCATCGTGGTCTCGGACGGGTCCACCGATGCGACCGCGGAGGAAGCGGCGGCGGCGGGCGCCGACATTGTCATCCAGCTTCCCATGAACCTGGGCAAGGGCGGAGCGATCCTCGCCGGCGCGCGGCGTGCGTCAGGGGAGATCCTGCTCCTGCTCGACGCCGATCTGGAGAACCTCAAGCCCGAGGAGATCCGCGCGCTGGTTCATCCGGTGCAGCAGGGCCGCGCGGACATGACGGTAGGCGTCCTGGCCGCGGACCTCGTCCAGACGGTGCTGCCGTATCTCTCCGGCATCCGCGTCGTCCGGAGGAACGCGCTGCTCGAGCGGCCCCACCTGGCCGGAACCCGGTTCGGGTTCGAGCGCGCGCTGACGGAACTGGCATGGCGGGAGCGGTGGAAGATCGAGAGATTGTCGTTCACCGGCGTAACCCACCTTCGAAAGGAAGAGAAGTACGGCCTAATCCAGGGATGGTGCGGGAAGGTGCGCATGACGGTCGAGGTGCTGGGCCTGCGCCGGAGGCGGCGCAACGGCACCCCACGGCAGAAGACGCCCCTGCTGGCCCTGACCTGCCTGACCGCGGTGGCCGCGTACATTAGCATGGGTCTCTTCTCTGCGCCACGCGTGGTCGGCAGCGCGCTCGAGGTGCTGCCCGAGCCCGAGCAATCCGACCGCGTGCTAATCGTTGCCGCGCACGCCGACGACGAGCTGCTCGCAGCAGGCGGGTTGATCCAACGGGCGCTGGCTGCGGACGCCGAGGTGTGGCTGGTCTTCGCCACGAACGGCGATGCCAACCGCCTGGCGGCGTCGCTGGGTGGCAAGCGGCTGCTGGCGCGTCCGGCCGACTTCATCGCCGAGGGCGAGGTGCGACAACAGGAGGCCCGCCGTGTGATGGGCCGGCTCGGGGTGCCGCATAGCAACGTAATCTTCCTGGGATATCCCGATCGCGGGTTGACGGCCCTGGCCACGCACCGTCGGGGGATTGAGAAACCCTACGTTTCGCCATTCACCAAGGCGTCGGCCTCCCCGTACCGGGATACGTTCCGCCCGCGTGCCGGGTATACGGGCACCGATCTGCTGAGCGATCTCAAGACGATCATCCGGCAGGTACGGCCCACGGTGATCCTGACACATCACGAGGCAGACAAGCACGGCGACCACCGAG
>JBKJJG010000258.1:0-3448 GCA_046598155.1 bacterium
GGTTCGTGATCTCCACCCCGGCCCGGCGCGCGGCCTGTAGGTTCACCGCGGCGTCGCCGCTGACCTCGGCATCACGGGCGAGCAGTACCACCAGGACCCGCCACCCGGCCGCCTGCAGAACCCTGGCGGCGACCAGCCCGTCACCGCCGTTGTTGCCCTTACCCGCAACCACGACGGCCCTCGCGCCGCCGCGTCCTGCCAGCCGCGCGGCCGCCTGGGCCACGCCGCGGCCCGCCGCCTCCATGAGGAGCAGCGTCGGTACACCGAACTCCTCGGCTGCCCGCCGGTCGAGGGTAGCCATCTCTTCGCTCGTTGGGAGTCTCAAGCGTCGCCTCCGGCTATGCCGCTGCGTGGCTTCTTGCAGGTGACGCCGGTTTCCTCTCAGATATTGCCCACACTATCCACAGCCCGGGAACGGCCGTTGGGGATTGACTGACCAGACCGCCGGTGGTAGCTTTCTGACCAGAGGAGCGCGAGCCCAACGGCGAAGTAGCCGAGTCAAACGTCGCGTACGTGGACTCCGAGAGCCGGACGGTCTTCTCAGGAGGTAACTCCCGAGAATAGCCTACCGAGCGGTAAGAACCGGCGACGCGACCGAAGACGGTGAAAAGTCGGAAGAAGCAAGCGCTCCTCTTCTATTTCCCCTAGTTACCCAGCGCCACCGCACTGGCCACCGCGTGGGCGTGCGTGTGGGAGAGCGTAACCAGCACGCTGACCACGCCCTGCTGGTCGGCGATCCGCTGCGCGGCGCCGTGCAGGCACACGAGCGGCCGTCCCTGATCGTCGTTTACGATCTCGATCTCGCGCCACGCCATCCCCCGCCTACCGACACCCAGGGCCTTCATCACGGCCTCCTTGGCCGCGAAGCGCGCCGCCAGCCGCGGCCCGCGGACCAGCGGGGGCCGCGCGCGTTCGATCTCAGCCGGCGTGTAGATGCGACAGACGAACGCTTCACCCCAACGGGCGACCGCGCGCTCGATGCGATCCACCTCGACCATGTCGGTCCCGAGTCCGAGCACCCTCATCCCGGCAGCTCCGCCTCGTCGGCCAGCATGATGGGGATCTCCGCGCCTTCGATCTGCTGGATAGGATACCGGCGCCCGCAGGCGGTGCAGACGATGCGATCGCCCTCGCGCACCACCGCCGCGTGATCCACCGGACACGCCAGCACTCGTAGAAAGTCCTTGTCAATCGCCATCTACGCACCCCTTCCTTCTTACTCGACCGTCACGCTCTTGGCCAGATTCCTTGGCTGGTCAACGTCGTGGCCGCGCAGCACCGCCACGTGGTAGGCGAACAGTTGCAGCGGAATGATCGCCAGCGCCGGCGCCAGGATCTCGTCTACTGAAGGGATGCGCAGCACGGTATCGGCGTACCGGCCTATCTCGCGGTCGTCGTCGTAGGCAACCGCGATCACCTCCGCGCCCCGGGCGCGCACTTCCTGGATGTTCGAGATGGTCTTCTCGAACACGGCGCGCTGCGTCACGAGAGCAAAGACCGGGGTCTCGGGCGTAACCAACGCCAACGTGCCGTGCTTGAGCTCCCCGGCAGCCAGCGCCTCGCTGTGCAGGTAGGAGATCTCCTTGAGCTTGAGAGAACCTTCCATCGCTACCGCGTAGTCGAGCCCCCTGCCGATGAAGAACGCGTGCTCGGCCCCACAGAGGCGTTGGGCCAGGGCTTCCACCGGAGCTATGTTGGAAAGGACCTCCTGCGCCAGCACGGGAAGATGGCGCAGCCCGGCGATCAGCGCCGACGCCCGCGCGAGAGAGAGCGTCCCCCGCTGGACGCCCAGGTCAACGGCCAGCATCTGGAGCGCCGCCAGCATTGTGGTGTAGGCCTTCGTGGACGCGACCGCGATCTCCGGTCCGGCTCGGACGAACAGCACGTCGTCGGCCTCGCGCGCCAGGGTGCTGCCCACCACGTTGGTCACCGCCAGCACGCGGCTGCCGCGGGCGCGCGCCTCGCGCGACGCCGCCAGCGTATCGGCCGTTTCCCCGGACTGGCTGACGGATACGGCCAGCGTGGTTCCCTCGATCAGCGGATCGCGGTAGCGCAGCTCCGAGGCCAGATCCGCCTCGACCGGCACCCGGGCCAGGTGTTCGATCGTCCACCGGCCCACCAGCCCGGCATGGAAGGCCGTGCCGCAGGCGATGACCCAGATCTTGTCTAGACGCTCGACAAATCCCTCGGGAAGCGCGACCCCATCCAGCTCCACCCGGTCCTCGCGGTCGAGCCGACCCATCACCGTCTCGTGCAGGGCGCGCGGTTGTTCGTAGATCTCCTTGAGCATGAAGTGCGCATATCCGCCCTTTTCTGCCATCGTCGCGTCCCAGGTTATGCGCTGAGCCGGGCGGGTGAGGGTCCGTCCCTCCAGGTCGGAGATCGCCACGCCATCCGGCGTGATGACGGCCAGCTCGCCGTCACCCAGCACGATCACGTCGCGCGTGTACGGAAGCAGCGCCGGGATGTCGGAGGCCAGCAGCATCTCGCCGTTTCCGACCCCGATGATGAGCGGGCTGACCATCCGGACCGCAACGATGTGGTCAGGATGATCGGCGCTCAGCACCACGACCGCGTAGGCCCCCCTCGCCTGGTGCAGCGCCTCCCTGACAGCGGCTTCCAGCCGGTCCGGCCTGCCCTCCGGCAGCCGCGCATGCGCGGCCTCGATCAAGTGGGCGAGCACCTCGGTGTCGGTATCCGACCGGAACCGGTGCCCTTCCGTCTCCAGCCGTTCCTTGAGGGGGAGGTAGTTCTCGATGATGCCGTTGTGGATTACGACGTGCCGCCCGGTGCAATCGCCGTGGGGGTGAGCGTTGGCATCGGTCGGGATGCCGTGGGTCGCCCAGCGTGTGTGGCCGATGCCGACGCAGCCGGCGGGTGGATTGGTCTCCAGCGCCGCCTCGAGCACGCCGAGCTTGCCTGCGGCCTTGCGCACGGCGATGCGGTCGCCGTCAAGCAGGGCCACGCCGGCGGAATCGTATCCCCGGTACTCCAGCCGCCGCAACCCGTCCAGCAGGACCGGCAGCGCCGGCCGCGGCCCAACATAGCCCATGATGCCACACATAGCCGACCTCCACGCGGGAGCTCTAGAATGTATGCGGCCTCTACATCAGCCGCCTGGATCTCCCGCACGCCGCCGCCATCGTTCTCGAAGAGCCATCAGGAACAGCGGCGGTATTGTGCGCACGACGCTCCACCTCCGCGGTTCGCGCAAGACTCTATAGAACCATTCTAGACCGACCCGCTGCATCCACCGGGGTGCGCGCGGCACCCGCCCTGCGAGCACATCGAAGGAGCCGCCCACCCCGATCGAGACCGGCACACCCAGGGCCGCGTTCCAAAGCTGCATCCAGCGCTCCTGCCGCGGCGCGCCGAGTGCCACCAACAGCAGTTCGGGACGCGCCTGACGGACCTGCGCCCGCACCCCCTCTTCCTCCTGGGGGTCGAA
>JBKJJG010000276.1:0-4455 GCA_046598155.1 bacterium
CCACCCCTCAACGCCGACCTTGGGATCGCGACCGGGCGGGTTCTTGCTCATGACGAAGAACTTGTCGGTGGGGGTAACCTCGAGCAACTGTGACGCGGCGCCGGCCAGGACCCGGGGGACGGCGGATCCTGCTATCAGCCCCTCTGCCCCGGCCAGGGCCGCGGCTGCCAGCCCCAGCGTGGAGAGGAACTCGCGGCGGTTCAGGACGGACCGGCCTCGCGCTGGCGTTGCGCCACCAGGTCTACCAGCCATTGTGGATCCTCGTAGACATAGTCCTTGCGCAAGGGGTGACCGACCCAGTCGTCGGTCATCATGATCCGCCGGAGATCGGGATGGCCGTCAAATGCGATCCCGAACAGGTCGTAGGTTTCCCGCTCGTGCCAGTTTGCCGCGCTCCAGATGCCGCTGACGCTGGGTACCCGAGGATCGTCGCGCGGCACCCTTACCCTCAGCAGCAGTTCGTGACGAGCGGTCATCGAGAAGAGATGGTATACCACCTCGATCTGCCCGGCCTCGGGGCGGTCCACGCCGGTCACGAACGAGCAGTAGTCCAGCAGGAACGGCGCCTCATCCCGCACAACGCGGCAGATCTCCCTCAGACGGCCCGCGGGCACCACGGCGCCGGGCACGTGATGGACCGGCGCCTTCGCAGCGTCGTGCTTGCGCGCCGTCGGCTCCTCCGCCGGGGATGGTTCCCCGCGCGGGAAGGGCTCCACCTCGGGAAAGCGGGCCCGCAGATGCTCGACGAGCTCCCAGCTCACGACCGTCCTCCCACCGAGAATATCCCACGCGCAACCGGTTCCTTCGAGTCCGCCCGGTGCAGATCGTCTAGGTCATAGATCAACCTGCTACGGTCGCGGGTGCTGGCCTCGTAGCAGGGCACGAAGACGATCGCATCGGTCGGGCAGACCTCGACGCAAAGCGCGCAGTAGCAGCACTTGTCCATCTCGATGTCAAAGAGGGTAAGCTGGCGCTCCTTCCCCTTGCCGACTGCCTCAATGTGGATGCAGCGGTCGGGACAGACGCGCTCGCACTGGAAGCAGATGATGCACTTGTCCTTTCCCGTCGCGGGATCCACGGGCAGGGCCAGGAGGCCGTGCCAGTTCGGGGAAACGTCAAGCCTCTCGATCGGATACATGACGGTGTTCTTCTTGGCCCCCAAGGCCCGCAGCGTCACCCGCAGCCCGGTTGCCAGACCGACTACCGCCTCCCACGCGCGTACGGCGAGTTCTGCCATGCTCCGTCTACCGATCTACGTCCGAAAGGACGATGTCTGCCGTTCCCAGGATGGCGATGACGTCCGCCACCTTCCAGCCGCGCATCATCTCAGAGAGCGCGTAGAGGTTGGCAAATGACGGCGCGCGGACCTTGAGCCGGTAGGGCCGGTCGGCCCCCTCGCTCACCAGGTAGACCCCGAGATCCCCGCGCGGGGATTCGGTGCGCGCGTAGATCTCGCCCCGCGGCAGCTTGACCGCCACCGGAACCTTGGCGCGGATCTCCCCATCTGGCAGGCGAGCAATCGCCTGCCGGACGATGCGCACGCTCTGACGCATCTCCTCCATGCGCACCAGGTACCGGGCGAAGCAGTCACCGGCCTCATGGGTCGGGACGTCAAACTCCACCTCTCCGTACGCCTCGTACGGAAAGGCCTTGCGGACGTCAAACGGTACCCCGGAGGCGCGGGCCACGGGGCCGCACGCGCCCATGTTGATGGCGGCGTCCTTTGGCAGGACCCCCACGCCCTGCACGCGCGCCAGGAAGATCGGGTTGCCGGTCAACAGGTCGTCGTACTCCTGCAGGCGACCGTGGAACTCGTCGCAGAACTCAAGGACCCGATCCGTCCAGCCCGCCGGCAGATCCCGGTAAACGCCGCCCGGGCGGAAGTACACGTAGTGCAGCCGCCCGCCTGTGGCCTGCTCGAACAGGTCCATGAGCCGCTCACGCTCGCGGAAACAGTACAGAAAGACCGTCGTGGCCCCGATGTCGTTCCCCCAGGTCCCCAGCCACACCAGGTGGCTTGAGATCCGCTGGAGTTCCAGCATGAGCGTGCGAATCCAGCGGGCCCGCGGGGGAACCTCGATCCCGCCGAGCCGCTCCACGGCCAGCAGGTAGGCCTCCTCGTTGGCCAGGGCCGTCAGGTAGTCCAACCCGCGGTCCGCGAGCGCCACGTTCTGGAGGTAGGTCCGGTGCTCCATCATCTTCTCGACGGAAGAGTGCAGGTAGCCGATGTACGGCTTGGCCTCCACGATGTTCTCGCCGTCGAGGGTTATCAGCAGGCGCAGCACCCCGTGCGTGCTGGGGTGCTGAGGGCCCATGTTGAGCATCAGCTCTTCGGTGCGCAGCGCCATCGTACCGACCCGTCCTCAGGCCCCTTCCGCCGCGGCGCGGCGGAGGAACGGTCCGGCCTTGATCTTTTCCTGTAGCTTCAGTATCCCCTCGATAAGGGCCTCTGGCCTCGGTGGGCAGCCAGGAATGTAGACGTCCACCGGAATGATCTGGTCAACACCCTTGAGGATCGAGTAGTTGTCGTAGTAGAACGGCCCGCCGCAGGTCGCGCAAGACCCCATCGAGATCACGTACTTGGGCTCGGGCATCTGCTCCCACAGCCGGCGCGTGATCGGGGCCATCTTGATCGTGCAGCGCCCTGCCACGATCATCAGGTCGGCCTGGCGAGGGGTCGCCCGGGGTATCACGCCCATGCGGTCGAGGTCGAACCGGCCGGCAAAGGCGGCCATCATCTCTATCGCGCAGCACGCCAGCCCAAAACCCAGCGGCCACAGGCTGGCGGCGCGGCTCCAGTTGAGCAGCGTCTCAACCTTGGTGAGAACGACGCTGCCCCCGGGCAGCCGGTCCAGAACGGCAATCGCCTTCTCTACGGGCGCGGGTCTTGAAAACGGGACAATATCCCGCTGCAGCGGGGTAACCATGCGCTCCTCCCCAGGGAGATCACGGGCGCGGTCGCGCCCCTGGACGCCCGATCCGGAACTGAGAAAACCGCACTCATGGTAGCACCGGTCACGATGACCGTCAAACACCACTCCGGCACGGGTTTGGGCCGCAGCTGGCCCGGCCGCGGCCGGCGACCCCGCCCTCGCGATGCGCTCTGGCACCTGCGGCGTGCCGAGGGAGGAGGAATCCAGCCGGTGTGGGCGAATTCTCACAAAAGAGATTACCTGTCCGCAATGCGGACAGAGGTTGCTCGTGATTCTCGATCGTGGAGGTGAGCCTAGAATGCACAGAAAGCGGATCTGCTCGCATGGCAGGTTCTGGGCGCTGCTGACGGTGGTGATCGTTCTGGCCGCGCTTGCGCCGGCGCGTTCCCAGGAGCCCGTCACGTTGCGTTTCTCCAACTGGCACCTGGTCGAGACCGTCTGGGGGCGATCGCTCCGCGAGGCCGTCAACGTCTTCGAGAGCCAGAACCCGGGCATCCGAATCACGCCCGAGCCGATCTCCTACGGCGAGAAGGAACCCCGGTACCAGGCCGAATGCACGGCACGCCGCATGCCCGACGTGGTCAAGCTGCACAACTTCTCGCTCACGATGTTCTTCGAGCTGGGATGCGCGGCCGACCTGACGCCCTACATCGAGAAGGAGGGCCCGGGTTTCCTCAAGACCTGGTACGAGATCCCGATCAAGACCCTAACCCACAAGGGCCGGGTGATGGCCATGCCCGGCGACTTCATGTCCATGGTGCTCATCTACAACCGGGAGATGTTCAAGGCAGCGGGCCTTGACCCGAACCGCCCACCCAAGAACTGGACGGAGTTCCTCGACTACGCCAAGCGGCTGACGCGTGACACGGACGGGGACGGCCGCATTGACCAGTGGGGGTATAGCATCCCGGCGGCCAAGGGCCCGGGCCTGCCGCTGCGCATCCTCCCCGTGGTCTGGAGCTTCGGGGCCGACTTCCTGACCCCTGACGGCCGGCGCTCCGCGATGGACACCCGGGAGTTCCGCGATGCCTTCAACTACATCACCGAGCTGGTCACCGTGCACAAGGTCGTGCCGCCTGGGGTCACCACCTTCGGCCCGGGTGACGTCCGGACCCAGATGGCCCACCGCAGGGTGGCCATGAAGATCGGATCGGGCTGGTCCTACCCCATCATTAACGCCATCAACCCCGGCCTGAACGCGGCCGAGACCCTGGAAGCCGCTCCGGTACCCGTGGGCCGCAAGCAGATCACGGCCGCCTGGCTTTCCGGTTGGATCATGAGCCCGCACACCCGGCACCCCGACGCGGCGTGGAAGTTCCTCAAGTTCCTCTCAAGCAAGGAGATCGAGAAGAAGTTCTTCCTTGACAACAGGGTCATCTCGTCCCGGCAGGACGTGAACACGCTGCCAATGGTGCGGACCGACAAGTTCTCCCGGGTTATCGTGGCCGAGCTTCCCCATGCCAGGCTCGAGGCGCTGATAAAGGAGTGGCCGGAGATCTTCGATGCGTTTGCAACCGCGCTC
>JBKJJG010000157.1:0-12366 GCA_046598155.1 bacterium
TCCGAGGACGATGCGACCGCGGGCGCCGCGGAGGTCTCGGCACTCGACGCAGGGCCCAACGACGCGGTTGTAGCAATCGCCGCAAGCGGCGTGACGCCGTTCGTGCTGGGTGCCGTCAAAGAGGCGCGACGGCGCGGTTGCACCGTCATCAGCCTGTGCAACGTGCCCGGCTCGCCGCTGGCCCAGTCGGCGGACATTCCCATTGTGCCGGTGACCGGCCCGGAGGTTCTCACCGGCTCGACGCGGATGAAGGCAGGGACCTCCCAGAAGATGGTGCTGAACATGCTCAGCACCACGGCCATGGTCCGGCTGGGCAAGGTGTACTCGAACCTGATGGTGGACATGTCGCCCAGCAACAAGAAACTGGCGGCGCGCGCGCAGCGCATGGTGGCGCAGGCGACCGGCCTGGATTCCGATGCCAGCGGCCGTCTATTGGACGAGGCCGGGGGCAGCGCCAAGGTGGCCATCGTCATGGCGCTGGCCGCGGTGGGGTGCGAGGAGGCCGAGCGGCTGCTGGAACGGGCGGACGGGTTTGTCCGGCCGGCAATCGAGGCCGGAGGGGGTGCGAGCGATGAGGGGTGTGGGAGATGAGGGACGCGGCTGACCTGGCGCGCAAGGACCCGAAGCGGGTGGTGGGCCTGATCTCCGGCACCTCGGCCGACGGGATTGACGCCGCCCTCGTTGAGATTGCCGGCGCAGGGATGGAGGCACGGGTGCGGCTGATCGCCGGCCTGACGGCGCCGTTCCCGGATGCGGACCGCGACGAGCTGTTCTCCATGTTCGATCCAGCGACCGCCTCGGTGGATCGCCTGTGCCGGTTCAACTTCCGATTGGGCGCCCTCTTTGCGGACGCGGCGCTGGCGGTGATCGCCCAGGCCGGACTGCGTCCGGAGGATGTGGACCTGATCGGCTCGCACGGCCAGACGGTCTGGCACATACCCGGCCCAGACGGCGCGACGCTGCAGATAGGGGAAGCGGCGGTGATCGCGGAGCGCACCGGCCTGCCGGTGGTGGCCGACTTCCGCGTGGCCGACATTGCCGCCGGTGGGCACGGCGCGCCGCTGGTGCCGTACTTCGATCTGGTCGTGTTCCGCCACCCCGCGCGCACGCGCGCGGTGCAGAACATCGGAGGAATCGGCAACGTCACCTACCTGCCGGCCGGATGCGGCCCCGGCGACGCCCTGGCGTTCGACACCGGCCCTGGCAACATGCTGATTGACGGCGTGGTGCAACTCATGACAGGTGGGGCCCAGGCCTACGACCACGGGGGCGCGATGGCCTTGCGCGGGCGTGTGGACGAGGGCTGGTTGGCCGAGCTGATGGCCGATCCGTATCTGCGGCTCCCCCCGCCCAAGACGACCGGCCGCGAGGTCTACGGCAGGCCGTTCGCCGCGGCGCTCGTGGAACAGGCGCTCCGCCGCGGGCTTGGTCCAGAGGACGCCGTGGCCACCGTTTCGGCGCTGACCGCAGACTCGATCGTGCAGGCCTACCGCGAGTTCCTGATCCCCCGGGCCGGGCTGGACGAGGTGGTGCTGGGAGGGGGCGGATCCTACAACAACTTCCTGCGCGGGCGGATCGCCTCGGGGCTGGGTCTTCCGGTCTACCGCAACGAAGAGTTCGGGATAGACGGCAAGCTGAAGGAGGCAATGGCGTTTGCGCTGCTGGCCTCCGACGCGGTGGCCGGGCTGGCCACAAACGTGCCGGCCGCAACCGGGGCGGCCGGGCCGCGCGTGCTGGGGAAGTTCACGCCGGCGCCCCTTGCGCCCGCATCCCTCGTGTCGGCATCCCGCATGGCGTAAGGCGTAGATGGTATAGTAAGGCGATGTTTCGCCAGGCCCTGAGAAGAGAAATCCGGGACGCCATTACCCGCGCCATGGAGTCCGGCGCGATTCCCTCGGGCG
This sequence comes from bacterium, assembly GCA_046598155.1. GTDB lineage: Bacteria > Sysuimicrobiota > Sysuimicrobiia > Sysuimicrobiales > Humicultoraceae > VGFA01. Next base: position 1,902 of record JBKJJG010000157.1, read on the forward strand.
ACGTGCCGCCGTTCGAGGTGGAGGTGCCCAGGGATCGCCGGCACGGCGACTACGCGACCAACGCCGCCCTGCTGCTGGCCAAGCAGGCCGGCGGCAAGACACGCGAGATCGCGCAGCGCCTGATCGAGGCCTACGCGACGCCCCCGGATCGCATCGAACGCCTCGAGGTCGCCGGTCCCGGGTTCATCAACCTGACGGTTGCCTGGTCCTGGAAGCGCGACCTGGTTGCGACGATCTGCCGGCTCGGGGACGGCTACGGCCTGCAGACCATCGGCGCCGGCAGGCGCGTCAACGTCGAGTTCGTCAGCGCCAATCCCACCGGCCCGCTGACCGTCGGCACCGGCCGTAACGCGGTCATAGGCGACGTGCTGGCCAACCTGCTGGAGGCCCTTGGGTTCTCGGTGTCGCGCGAGTACTACATGAACGATGCCGGCCAGAAGGTGCACAACCTGGCGCGATCGGTTGAGGCCCACTACCTCAACATGCTCGGGCAGCCCACGCCCCCCCCCGAGGGGGGCTACCCGGGCGAGTATGTCAAAGACCTGGCAGGCCGACTCGTCGCAGACGACGGTGACCGATGGCTGCGGGCCTCCGAGGGCGAGCGCCTCGACCACTTCCGCGATTTCAGCGTGACCGCGGTCGTTGCCGACATCAGAGAGGTGCTCGAGCGGTTTGGGGTGAGGTTCGACACCTGGTTCAGTGAGCGCGGGCTGATCCGCTCAGGGGCGGTGGACAAGGCACTCGCCGAGCTTCGGGCCCGCGACTACATCTACGAGGCCGACGGCAAGACGTGGTTCCGTTCAACGTGCTTCGGCGACGATAAGGACCGGGTGATCGTCAAGCCCACCGGCGAGTGGACCTACTTCGGCAGCGACATTGCTTACCATCTCGACAAGCTGGCGCGCGGCTTCGATCTGATGATAAACGTCTGGGCGATTGATCACATCGGCGACGTGGCCCGCGTCAAGGGTGGACTGGCCGCCCTGGGCGTTTCGCCCGAGGCCCTGGAGATCCTCATCTACCAGCACGTGCGCTTGAAGAACGCGGGTGAGTACCTGCGCATGTCCAAGAGCAGCGGCGAGTTCGTGGCCCTGCGGGACCTGATGGACGCCGTGGGGGTGGACGCCGCGAGGTACTTCTTCGCGATGGCCTCACCCGCGGTCCCAATGGATTTCGACGTTACGCTTGCGCTTCAGCACTCGCAGGACAACCCCGTGTACTACGTGCAGTACGCCCACGCGCGCATCGCCGGCATCCTGCGCGAGGCGGCCGCCGCGGGAATCGGCACCTCGCCGGCGGGCGGGACGGAGACCCCTCTGCCCCTGGACCGCCTGGCCGACGAACGCGAGGCCGCCCTAATCCACGCCCTGGGCGAGCTTCCCGAGGTCATCCGGTTGGCAGGGCTGCGGCGCGAGCCCCACCGTCTATGCGTCTATGCCCGCGAGGTTGCCGAGGCCTTCCATCTCTTCTACGCCCACTGCCGCGTTCTAACCGAGGACTCGGACCTGACCGCTGCCCGGCTGGCCCTGGTAGAAGCCACCCGGATCGTGCTGCGGCGCACCCTGGGGCTGCTCGGGGTTTCGGCCCCCGACAGCATGTGATCGGAGGCCGGCCGGGGTTGCTATTGCAATGGCATCGGCCTGTGTGCTACGAATATCTCAAGACCTACCGGCGGCAGGTGCGCGGTCGCCGCCCGCCGCTATCAATCTCCGGTCCGGCCCAAACGAAACTTCCGGGGTTGTGTCCCAGACGATGTCCGAACCACAAATCACGCGGTGAGCAGTACTGACAGACCTGCACGCCATCGGTGAACCCGAGGGAGGCGCACCTGTGATGACGATTCGCACACGCTTGGCCGCGGTGTTCGTCCTGATTGCCCTGGCCGCGGCTCCGGCTACTGCCCAGATCTTCACGGACATGAGCACGCACCCAGCGCGGCGGGCCGCCGAGCGGATGGTCGCGAAGGGACTGGCGATTCGTCTGCCCGACGGCCGGCTGGCCCCCGAAGAGCCACTTACCCGGCTGGACATGGCGCTGTTCTTGGCCCGCGCGCTCGGCATCCCCACGAGCGGGGTGCGTCCGCCCGACTTCCGCGACGTGGACCAGATTCCCTCCGCCGATCGGTTGGCCGTCGCCGCGGCCTCCATCATGGGCACGGTCTCGGCGACGAAGATCGAGGTCAAGAAGGGGACGGTCCGTTACACCCTGGCGGCAAACAAGACCACCTACGGTCCTGGCGAGGAGATCGAGATCACCTTCACGGTTTCCAACGATGGTCCGGGTCGTGAGACCGAGTTCCTGTCCCCGGACCGCGGCCGGACGCGCGTCAAGATGAGCGACCGCGACGGGCTGAAGGCAGGGGTCGAGGGCGAGCTGTACGTCGAGACCCGTACCGCGCAGGCCGTGACGCGCGAGAAGGTCGCAAGGTTCAGGGTGCTGGAGGCGCGTGCGGACAGCTCGATTCTGGAGCTCTCCGAAGAGGGCGCCGTCCAGATCAAGCCGGGACTCAAGGTGTTCCTGCTGCAGGATACCGCGTTTGAGTACGCGACCTCGCAGTTCCACGACTTCGTGATCCGCGACGCGGAAGGAAACGAGGTGGCACGCTGGTCGCTGAACCGGCCGTTCGTCCCCGTGGAGCGTCCCGTGCCTCTGGCCGCGAACCAGTCAATGAAGTTCGCGAGCCGGTGGAAGCAGCTCGACCAGAACTCCCAGCCGGTCCCGCCAGGCCGCTACGAACTGGTCGCCGTCCACACGACCAAGGAGAACCCCACGACGATCGTGATCGCGTTTCAGCGCGGGCTCATCTCGGCGTACCCCGACAACACGTTCAGGCCCCGGCTGCCCGTGACAAGGGCCGAGCTGGCGGCGTTCATCGTGCGCGCCATGGGCCTGGAGGTCGAGGCCCTGCGCCGCGCCAACGATGCCCTGGTGGTGGCCGACGCGCGCGATATCCCGGCCGAGTTGCGCGGGAGCGTGGTGGTGGCCATTGACCGCAAGATCGTCCTTCCCCTGGCGGATAACACCTTCCGGCCGGCGCGGGCCGCCAACCGCGGCGAGGCGATCTTCGCCCTCAACGTCCTGATGGAGGCGATGGGCCGCTATGACTTCGTGACCGCGACGCTGCGCGAGATCCGCGGCGGGCCGCCTCCGGTTGTGGTTGTCGAGGACGCGAACCGCCAGGTCCGATCGCACCGGGTGGCGGTCGTCAGCGCCATCTACCGGAACGATCAGCCGGTGCTGCTGATGCAGTTGCGGCCGGGCGACCAGCTCCGCATGCTGCGCCCCACCGAGGCCGCCGAGGTCATGTACATCGAAGCCACCGGGAGGTAGCGTGGATGGAGTTCTTCGTCGACACGGCCAGCATCGAGGAGATCCGCGCCGCGCAGTCGTGGGGCATCCTCGACGGCGTCACGACGAATCCCACCCTCGTCGCCAAGGAAGGCCGCGAGCACAAGGACCTGATCCAGGAGATCTGCTCCATCTGCCCGGGCCCCGTGAGCGTTGAGCCAACCGTGGCGGATGCCGAGGGGATGATTCGGGAGGGCGAGGAGTTCGCCACCTGGGCTCCCAACGTGGTCGTGAAGGTCCCGATTACGCCCGAGGGCATCCGGGCGCTGCGGGCGCTGCGCGCGAAGGGCATTCGGTGCAACGTGACGCTGGTGTTCTCGCTGGCGCAGGCGCTGATAGCCGCGAAGGCAGGCGGGACCTACGCCAGCCCGTTCGTCGGACGCCTGGACGACGCGGGCGCCGACGGCATGGAGCTCGTGCGCGACATCTGCGACGCGTACCGGCACTACGGGTTCGAGACGAAGGTGCTGGCCGCCAGTCTCCGCCACCCGGTCCACGTGATCCAGTCCGCGCTGGCCGGCTGCCACGTGGCCACCATGCCGTTTAGGGTCATGGAGCAGCTCTTCAACCACCCGATGACCGATATCGGGCTCGAGAAGTTCCTGGCGGACGCCCGCCGGCTAGAGTCCGAACTCGAGACCCGGCGCGCCGCGCTCGGCTGAGCCCGGCCGCGGTGGGGACCGAACACAAGAGGTGATCTAACCGTGCCGATAGCCGAGCTCGAAGCCAAGACCCTCGCGGATCTCCAGGAGATGGCCCGCGAGCTCAACATCGCCAACTTCCGGCGCTACCGGAAGCAGGAACTGATCATGCGGGTGCTCCAGAAGCAAACCGAGGATGCGGGCCTGCTGATCCGCGCCGGGATACTGGAGATCATGCCGGAGGGCTACGGCTTCCTGCGCACCAACGGCTATCTGCCCGGGGGCGAGGACATCTACGTGTCGCCCTCGCAGATCAAGCGGTTTGGGCTGCGCGTGGGCGACGAGGTCTTGGGTCAGGTCCGGCCGCCGAAGGACAACGAGAAGTACTTCGCGCTCCTGCGCGTGGAGGCGGTCAACGGCCTCGACCCGGAGCAGGCGCGCTCGCGCCCCTCATTCGAGCACCTGACGCCGGTGTTCCCCCTTGAGCGGATCCGTCTGGAGTTGCCCGAGTCCGACCTGACCGTGCGCGTGGTGGACCTGTTCTCGCCCATCGGCAAGGGGCAGCGCGGCATGATCGTCTCGCCGCCCAAGGCCGGGAAGACCACCCTGCTCAAAAAGATCGGGCAGTCCATCGTGCAGAACCACAGCGAGATCTACGTCATGGTGCTGCTGCTCGACGAGCGCCCCGAAGAGGTCACCGACATGCGCCGCTCCGTGGAGGCCGAGGTCGTGGCCAGCACCTTCGACCGGGCACCCGAGGAGCACATCCAGGTGGCCGACCTGGTCCTGGAGCGCGCCAAGCGAATCGTGGAAGGAGGCAGGGACGTCGTGATCCTGCTCGACAGTCTGACCCGGTTCTCCCGCGCGAACAACCTGGTCATCCCGCCGTCGGGCCGCACGCTTTCGGGCGGGCTCGACCCCGCGGCCCTGCACCGACCCAAGCGGTTCTTCGGCGCCGCGCGCAAGATCGAGGAGGGCGGCAGCCTGACCATCATCGCCACCGCCCTGGTGGACACCGGCAGCCGGATGGACGACGTGATCTACGAGGAGTTCAAGGGCACCGGCAACATGGAGCTGCACCTCAACAGGAAGCTCCAGGAGCGGCGCACCTTCCCGGCGATAGACATCAAGATGTCGGGCACGCGGCGCGAGGAGCTGCTTCTGACCGACGAGGAGCTGCGCAAGGTCTGGGTTCTGCGCAAGAGTCTGGAGCAGCTCGACACGGTGGCGGTGACCGAGCTCATCCTGGACCGGCTGCGCAAGACCGCGAACAACGCGGGCTTTCTGAGATCCATCGTCAAGAGCTCAGAGGACAACGGCCCGTAGCAGGAACCGGGCGCCCGGCGTCGAACCGATAGTTCTGTCCAGACCCGCACGGATCGAAACTCACCACCGTTGTGCACACCGGCGCAGGCCGCCGCGTGTGCCCGGTCAGGCCGAGGAGGGAAGGTTGCGCACACCCGCCACAGCGATCGTACTCCTCGGGATCTTCGTGGCGGTTGCTCCCGCGATCGGGGCTACGGACACCCATCGCCCTATCCTCCAGCCCGTGGTGGTTCCGGCTTCCGCGGAGGAAGGCCTCCGGCAGATCGTGGCCCTGCGGCCATCGGCGCGTGCGGCCCGGCAGATCGCCGCGGCGCAGGCGGCGGTGAAGGCATCCAGGCCCGATCCGGCGCCCCCCGTCTACACGGTGCAAGCCGGGGACACCCTTTGGACAATAGCGCAGCGGCACGGCGTGACGGTTGAGGCGTTGGCCGAGGCCAACCGGCTGGCCCTGACCGCGATCCTGCCGCTTGAGAGGTCCCTGGAGATCCCGTCTGGGGCGGCGGCGGTCGCTGCCTCCCGGCCCGCGGCTCGCACCCCCGCGCGTCCCGAGAAGTCCGCGATGCACGTGGTGCGCAGCGGCGAGACTTTGTGGGAGATCGCCGGCCGCTATGGGACGCGATTCGAGGACCTGATGGCGATAAACGATCTGGGCCATTCCGACTGGATCAAGCCGGGCCAGCGGATCGTTGTTTCGGCAGGGGCGCTGCCGCGGCACCGGCAGGTCGCGCTGCGGTCGCGGATCAGGCCGGATCCGTCGGGGCCGGTGATGGCAGACGCCTCGGTGCTGCGCTCAGGCGGAGCCCTCATCTGGCCGGCACGCGGCACCCTGACCTCGCGGTTTGGCTGGCGGTACCGCCGCCGTCACGAGGGCATTGACCTGGCCGCGCCGCGCGGCACGCCGATCTATGCGGCTCGCGATGGCGTCGTAGAGTCCTCCGGGTGGAAGGGCGGCTACGGTCGGGCGGTGTTCGTCGGCCACGGCGGCGGCGTCACGACCGTGTACGGCCACGCATCGAGCCTTCTTGTTCAGCCCGGGCAGCGCGTCAAGAAGGGCCAGTTGATCGCCCGTGTCGGTTGCACCGGCCGCTGCACCGGGTCGCACCTGCACTTCGAGGTTCGCATCAACGGCCGCGCCGTCAATCCACTAAGCTACCTTCGCTGATTCGTCCTCGCGCAGGCGAGCTGGCCTCGACGCTTGCGGCCCGGTCTGATATAATCGCGCGTGTTCCCACCCCCGGGTGAATGGCAAACGGTGAATGGCAAATGAGGAGAAGGACATGAAGCAGGGTATCCACCCAGACTACCATGAAGCGCGCGTTACCTGCGCCTGCGGCGAGGCATTCGTGACGGGATCCATCAAGAAGGCGATCCGCGTCGAGATATGCTCCAAGTGCCATCCTTTCTACACCGGCACGCGCAGGTTCGTAGACGCCGAGGGCAGGGTTCAGAAGTTCGTCCGCAAGTACGGTCTGAAGGTCTAGTAGACCCCACGCGCCCGCTGACCCTGGCGCTGGTGGCTCTCTTCGCGGGATCCGTCCTGGCGTGGAGCCCGCCGGCTGGCGCCGTTTCACCTGTTGGCCGCAGCGTGCCCCAGGTGCCGCCGTGGGTGGCGACCGCGGGCGCGCGGTCCGCGGTATACGCCCTGCCCGGTACAAGAGAAGAAGCCGTGGCAGGTTCGGTGGCGGGCCTCCTGGACAACCTCCTGGGGCAGATTGAGCGCGACAGCGGACTTACCCCCGACGGCGTGCTCACCTACCCGCTCTACCCGTCGCCCGAGCGATTCCGGAAGGACTGGTGGCAGTTTGCGATCTTCCGGGACGGCACGGTCCACGGGTGGGGGACCATTGTCGAGGACGGCAGCGTTGAAGTCTCCCCCTACCAGATAGCGCGGATTGTTGCCCGCCAGGACGTGGGGCGGGCCGTGCCGCTTCTATCCTGGGGGCTAGGGGACCTCATCGCCGACCGGCTGGTCGGCGTTGACAGCCACGCTCACGCGAAGCTGTTTCTTGAGAGGGGCGGGCTGCCGCCGGTTGCGGAGATCGTGCACCAGCTCGATTTCAGCAGGGCCCTGCCGGGCGCCTACGCCCAGAGCGTTTCGTTTCTCGCCTACCTGGCCGAGGAGCACGGCCTGCGCCAGGTCGTAGCGTTTGCGCGCGCCGCAGGCGTGCGATGGTACGATTTCCCCGAGATTTTCCAACGGCAGTTTGGCGTTCCCGTCGGCACGGCAGAAAGCCACTGGCGTGCGCGGCTTGCGCGGGCGGCGTCCCCGCGCCTCTCGGACGCGGACTTCCAGGCCTACAAGCGTGGGGTGGAATACGCCTGCGCCTACACCCTGGCTCAGTCCCCGGGCCGCCTGGTGTCCAGACCTGGCGGCGCGACGGCCTACGTCGAGGCCCTGCGCGCAACCGGGGCCCTGCGCCGGTTCGCCGTCGCGGACGTTTCTCGGGCCGTGGCGGCCGGCCGGAAGGCCGGCGAGCAGGTTCAACGGCGGGCTTCCCGGACGCGGCTGGTAGTAACGGCGGCGCTGTGGACGCTGGGTCTGGGCCCGATCGTTCTGACCGTGCTGTTGCTCGCGGGGCCGGCCATCCGCGCCGCCTGGCGCGGCCGGGCGGGCAGGCGCGCACGAACCAGGAGGCGACGATGAATCGCGCGACCGGAAGCATCGAGATCATCTGCGGGAGCATGTTCAGCGGAAAGACCGAGGAGTTGATCCGCCGCGTACGCCGCGCCCAGATTGCCCGCCAGCGAGTGCAGGTCTTCAAGCACGCGCTGGACGACCGCTACGCGTCGGGCGCGATCACCTCGCACAACGGCGTGCGCATCGAGGCGGTGCCCGTGACCCGTAGCGCGGAGATCCTGGATCTGGTGGAGCCGGGCACCGAGGTCGTGGCCGTGGACGAAGTGCAGTTCCTCGACCACGGGATCGGGGAGGTGTCCGAGACACTCGCCGGCAGGGGGATCCGCGTCCTCCTGACCGGGCTCGACACCGACTTCCGAGGAGTGCCTTTCGGACCGATCCCCAACCTGCTGGCGGTGGCCGAGGAGGTCACCAAGCTGCAGGCGATCTGCATGACGTGCGGGGCGCCGGCGAGCCGCACCCAGCGGCTGGTGGAAGGCCGCGCCGCGCACTACAACGATCCGGTAATACTGGTAGGCGCGCGCGAGGCCTACGAGGCGCGCTGCCGCAGATGCCACCAAGTCCCAGGCCGCCCAGGCGAACCGGCAATCTGATGGGTTTCGGTCATCCCGCCGGACCGATGGTATAATCGGGGCGACATGACACGCATGGATTCCCGCATGCAGGCCCGCCTGGAGGCGTTGGAGGCCCGGTACGAGGTGCTGGCCGGGGCTCTGGCCGACCCGGCGATTCTGGCCGACCGGGCCCGCCACCTGCAGACCGCCCGCGAGTGGTCGGGCATCGAGCTGGCCGTGTCGCGCTTCCGCGCTTATCGCGAGGCCTACCGCGAGGCCGAGGATACCGAGGCGATGGCGCGCGAGGAGACCGACCCCGAACTCCGCGATCTGGCAAAGAGCGAGGCGGTCCAACTGCGCGAGCTGCTTAACGATCTTGAGGAGGAGTTGCGGGTGCTGCTGCTGCCCCGCGATCCGCGCGACGACCGCAACGTCATCGTGGAGATCCGCGCGGGGACGGGCGGCGAAGAGGCCGCCCTGTTCGCCGGAGACCTCTTTCGGATGTACTCACGCTACGCCGAGCTGCACCGTTGGAGGTCGGAGATTCTCTCCACGAATGCCACGGGCATCGGCGGGTTCAAAGAGGTGATCTTCGCCATTACCGGCCGCGGGGCGTACAGCCGGCTGAAGTACGAGAGCGGCGTGCACCGCGTGCAGCGCGTGCCTGCAACCGAGGCCTCGGGACGCATCCACACGTCCACCATCACGGTGGCGGTGCTGCCCGAAGCCGAGGAGGTGGAGATCGTCATACGGCCCGACGAGATTGACATAGGAACCTACCGGGCGGGCGGGGCCGGCGGCCAGAACGTCAACAAGGTCGAGACCGCGGTGCGCATCCGGCACATCCCCACGGGGATCGTGGTGGCCTGCCAGGACGAGCGATCCCAGTTCCAGAACCGGGAGAAGGCGATGCGCATCCTGCGTGCGCACCTGCTGGAGCGGGCAGAGCGGGAGCAGGCTGAGGCCATCGCCCAGGAGCGCCGGCAGCAGGTAGGAACCGGGGAGCGCAGCGACAAGATTCGGACCTACAACTTCCCTCAGAACCGCATTACCGATCACCGCATCGGGTTCAGTCTTCACCGGCTCGACGTAGTCCTCGACGGCGACCTCGACGAGTTCGTTGACGCGCTGACCTCGGCCGAGGAGACGGAGCGCCTGACGGCCGTGGATTGAGGACGGTCGCCGAGGCCTGGCAGGCCGGCAGGGAGCGCCTGGCGGCGCTGGGGATTGAAGAGGCCGCCATCACGGCCGAGGTCCTGCTCCGCCACGCGCTCGACCTGACCCGCGCCCAATTCTACATGGCTTGGAACCAACCGGTTCCGGACGAGGCCAGGGCCCGATACCTGGACTACGTCGGCGAGCGTGCCCGCGGGCGGCCGCTGGGCTACATCGTCGGCCACCGCGAGTTCATGGGACTCGACTTCCTGGTGGACGAGCGGGTGCTGATCCCGCGGCCCGAGACCGAGGCGCTGGTGGAAACCGTGCTGGAACTGGTGCGCGGCACGACCTCTCCCGCCGTTGCCGACGTCGGCACAGGCAGCGGCGCGATAGCGGTGAGCGTCGCCGTCCTGCGGCCCGATGCCGCGGTGGTGGCCACCGATCTCTCGGTCGGGGCCCTGGAGGTAGCCCGCGCCAACGCCTCCCGGCACGCCGTGGCGGAGCGCATCACCTTCCTTGCCGGCGACCTGCTGGATCCGGTGATCGGTGCAGGATGGCGGCTCGACGCGCTGGCGTGCAACCCGCCATACGTCGCCCCGGAGGCCGCCGCCGGCCTACCGCGCGAGATCCGGGAGTTCGAGCCCTCGCTGGCGGTGGTGGCGCCAGGGTGCGGCGAGAGCGTCCATGCTCGGCTGGTGGACGCGGCGCCGGGTGTGCTGCGTCCGGGCGGCTGGCTGGTGCTCGAGGTCGCGGCAGGCCAGGCGCCGCGGGTGGTCGAACTCCTCCAGCAGAGGGCCGGT
>JBKJJG010000117.1:0-8564 GCA_046598155.1 bacterium
TGGCGCCCGAGGCGGAAGCGTGGCTCCTCGTCTGACTTCATCGGCGCGCAGCCGCGCAATTTGCGCCCGCGCCTCGTCCGTCCGGGATTCGTCCGTCCCCCCGAGCCAGGACGGCCGGTAGGCTACGGTGAGCTTGCCCTCACCTCCCAGACGGCCAAACCACGCTTCCGCCTCGGGCGCCATGCGCCGCATGTACCCATCGCGGTGGGCCGCGATCCTCACGCCCAGCGCGACCATCTGGGCGTCCCAGGCCTCCAGGCCGCCGGGCGCCCCGCGCCTTAGGTGGGCGTTCCGCTGTGCCACCACCCGATGATACCGGTGCAGCGCGAAGAAGTAGGCGGGGCTGAGTTGCGCCAGGGCCGCGTCCAGGAGGCGGCGCCGCCCTACCGCCGGGCCGCGCACCATCTCCAAATCCCACGGCGCGGCCAGGACAACCGGCAGGCGACCGAGCACGCTCCCTCGCGGGGTGGGCGCGCCGTTCACCCTCATCTGTGAGGTCAGGCGCCCGTCTTCCATCGCCAGCGTGATCTCGATCTCTTCTTCGCGTCCCCGCCGGGAGACCTGTGCCCGCACGCGGGCGGCCGTCTCGCCCCGAAGGATTGCCTCCTCCTCGCGCGCGGTTCGGTGAGAGCGCCCCGTCGCCACCAGGTAGACGGCCTCCAGCACGTTGGACTTGCCCTGGCCGTTGCGGCCGACGAGCGCGGTGATTCCGTCGTCGAACGCGATGTCCGCCCGGGAGTAGTTACGAAAGGAGCGTATCCAGAGGCGCCGGAGTCGCGGCATCGTCTGCGGCTGCAATGGCCAGGGTAGGCCCTCCCTGCACGGCGATCAGGTCCCCGGAAGCCACCCGGCGGCCGCGCTTTGTCTCGACCTGCCCGTTGACCAGCACGCGGCGCTCCGCGATGAGGGTTTTGGCTTCGCCACCGGTCCCCACCACGCCGGCCCACTTCAGCAGCGCGCCGAGGGTGATGGTCCCGGTGTGGATCCTTACGGTACGCTCAGGTGGCAACGCGGACCGGCGCCAGAACGTAAGTGTAATCGCCGCGGGCGGCAGGGCGCAGCGCGCCCGGGCTCAGTGGTCCGGTCAGCTCCAAGATCATTTCGTCCGCGTCGAGCACCGACAGACACTCGATCAGGTACCTGGCGTTGAAGGCGGTTGCGACGACGTCGCCCTCAGAGGAAACCTGGATTCGCTCTTCGGACCGGCCGTACTCGGGCGTGTTGGAGGCAAGCGTCAGCGTGTCCCCTTCGGCCTGAATCCGGACCACGTTGGCCGCGTCCCGAGCGGTCAGCGCCACGCGCCGCACGGCGGCCAGCAGCCGCTGCGTGCCCACGGTCACCCGCTGCTTGTAACCCTGGGGAATTACCTGCTGGTAGTTCGGGAAAGGCCCGGGAATCAAGCGGCTGACCAGCCTGGCCCCCGGCATGGTGAACAGAATCTGGTTCTCCGCGAGCGAGATCTCCACCTCGCCATCGGCACTCCCAAGGGCGCGTGTCAACTCGCGCATGGTCTTGGAGGGCACGATTACGCCTATCTTCTGCGATGCCGGGTTGGCGAGCGCGGCGGTGCGCAGGGCGAGCCGGCCGCCGTCGGTGGCCACCACGCGGATTTCCTTCCCGTCCAGTACGAGGTAGAGCCCGGTCAGGAACACGCGCGTATCATCGGTGGAAACGGCAAACTCGGTCTGGCGTACCATGGTGCGCAGCAGCCCGGCCTCCACGATGGCCACCGGAGCTGCCTCGGGCTCGGGCATCAGCGGGAAGTCTGACGCCGGCAGCCCAAGAAGGTCGTAGGTAACCCTCTCGCACTGAACCTCAACCTCGGTCCCCCCCTCAGCGACCTTCACCTGTACGGGCGCCTCGGGCAGGTTGGAAACGATCTCGCCGAAGAGCCGCGCCGGAAGCGTTATCGCACCGCCCTTCTTGACATTTGCGGGCACCTCGGTCTGCATCCCGTGGTCGAGGTCGGTGGCGGCCAGCTTGATCGCATCCTTGCGCGTCTCGATCAGTATGTTGCTCAAGATGGGCATCGTGGCGCGCGTGGATACGGCGCGGCCCACCAGGGCAACTGCCTTGCTTAGATGCTCTTGCGCACAGGTGAACTGCATGCGCGCCTCCTTCTATTCTGTATTGTAATCAAACAACAGTCGTAGTAGTAGGCGGTGTGCACTCTGTGAACAACCGGCCCCGGCCGCCTGGGCACAGGCCTTTGCGGCCTTATGGTGCTCTGGACGGCGTGGGGACATCTCGGAGAAGCGCGCGGCCCCGCCCGCGTTGCGCGCATCAGTTGTCCCGACCGTCCCGAGTCCGTGCACAGGTTATCAACCTTGACGCTGAAGGTCTTCCATCAGGCGTTTGATGCTGGCCGCCAAGTGGGCGTCCCGGTGAAGAGCCTCGCGCACCCGGTGGCACGCGTGCATGACCGTGGTGTGATCGCGGCCACCGAACTCCTCCCCGACGCGCGGCAGCGAGGCGTCGGTGATCTCTCGAGCCACGTACATGGCCACCTGGCGCGGGAAGGCCACGCCCTTTGTGCGGCGCTTGGCGCGCATCTCCTCCACCCGCAGGCCGAAGAACTCCGCCACCGCCAGCTGGATGGACTGGATTGTCACGACCCTGGCGCGCGCGGGAGGCAGCAGGTCGCGCAGGACGTCCGCGGCCAGCTCTACCCCGATGGGCGAGCGGGTGAGCGAAGCGTACGCGACGACGCGCACCAGCGCGCCTTCCAACTCCCGAATGTTCGTGTGGATGCGCTGGGCGATGTACTCCGTGACCTCGCCGGGCACCGAGAGCCCGTCACTCTCGGCCTTCTTGCTCAGGATCGCGATGCGGGTCTCCAGATCGGGAGGTTGGATGTCGGCGATCAGCCCCCACGCAAAGCGGCTCCTGAGACGGTCCTCCAGCGTAGGTATCTCCTTGGGCGGCCGGTCGGACGAGATGATTATCTGGTGGTTGGTCTCGTGCAGCGTGTTGAACGTGTGGAAGAACTCCTCCTGCGTGCGCTCCTTTCCCGCCAGGAACTGGATGTCGTCTATCAACAGGACGTCCACGCTGCGGTACCGCTGCCGGAACTCCAGGGTCTTGTCGTCCCGGATCGAGTTGATCAGCTCGTTGGTGAACTTCTCGCTACTGACGTACGCGACCCGCGCAATGCCCGCGCCGCGGAGCACCCGGTGCCCGATGGCCTGGAGCAGGTGGGTCTTGCCCAGGCCCACGCCGCCATAGATGAACAGGGGGTTGTAGGCCCGCGCAGGCGATTCGGCCACGGCCACCGCGGCAGCGTGGGCGAACCGGTTTCCGGCGCCCACGACGAACGTCTCGAAGGTGTACTTGGGCGAGATGTGGAGCCCCTCCGGAACGCGGGAGGGCGCAAAGGACGGCGCCGCGAGGCGGGGGGCCGGTGATGCGGGGCTGGGAGATGGCGGGGGCGGCGCGGCCTCGACTACCGAGATGCGCACTCCCACATCGCGCCCGACCACGACGCGCAGTGCCCGCCGGATCGTGTCCGTCAGCCGCTGTTCCACCCAGTCCTTCGCAAAGCGGTTGGGGACGGCGAAGTGGAAGGTGTCGTCCTGGAGCCCAAGGGGACGCATCACCCGCAGAAACGATTCGAGGGTCGGCTTGTTGAGCTGCCCTTCCATCCTGCGCAGGGCTTCCGTCCACAACTCGGCAGGGGAGACTTCGATCGTCACGTCCGGCTCCTCTCTCGTTGCGCGATGCCCATTGGGCGCTTCCTAAGACTTGAAGATCTCGTCGAGGAAGGCTATGCCCTCCTCGGTGAGCGTGCGTTTCCCGCGCCCCTTCCCCGTGGCAAGCTTGAGGGTTTCCAGGGCCTGAAGCTCACGGTACGCGGTGCTGTGGCTGATGTCGAGCTCCTTGGCAATCGTGGTGGGGCCCGCCGCACCCAACTCGGCGACCAACAGCAGCACCTTCTTCTGCCGCGGGGTGATCTCTGGGGCCCGCCGGCGCGACGGCTCCGGGGCCAGGGCGGGAACGGCTGGCTCCTGTTGTACTCGCAGCGTGACCACGGTGCCGTGGTCCAGGTTGTCCTCTATGGACAGCGATCCGCCCAGGAACTGCATCTGCTCCCTTGCCACCGGCAGCCCGCTGCCGACGCCGCGGATGAACCGACGCATCTCGGCGGTGGCGGAGGAGAACCCCGGCGCCACCGCGCGCTCCTTGTCGGAGATCCCTGGCCCCTGGTCGGCGACGCGGATCGTGTTGCCGTCATCGAGGACCGTGATCGTGGCGTTGTGGAAGTAGGCGTGTATCAAGTTCTCAACGATCTCCTTGATGACAACGAACGGCACCCGCCCCCCGCGTTCACGTGACACCGCGTACGTGCGCGCCGCCAGCTCGCCGACGAGCGCGTGGAAGTCGTCCCCCCGCAGCGAGATGACCCGCGGAGCCGCCAGCGGCGAATCGTAGACCGCCAGGCGCACTTCCGGTTCGGCCTCGCCGCCAGCAGGCAGCGGCGCGACGCGCCGCTCCTCGATCAGCCGCGCGATGATCTCACGAATGGACATCGAGTCCCCGCTGCGCCTGGTAGTGGTTGGCCGCCACCGCGCAGACTCCTACCCCCACGACCGCCGGGCATCGGATTTCACGCCCACCCCTGGACGGTCACTGGAATGGCAAGGGTGTGGACAACCCGGCCCGGACGGACTAGAGATTCGCGCTGTCGCTCCCGGCATCCTTTGTCCGCGGTCAACCCGAAAACCGGCGGCAGCAGCGGGCCTTGGACGTTATCCACAGGTGTGGAAAACCCTGTGGATAACAAAGGGGGTTCTGGTGGCATTTGCGCGGTTCCGCCGGTGAACCAGGAACTCGGCTCGGGTTCGGTTCGGGCGTTCCCGGTCAAAGATGTGGACAGAGACCGGGGTTATCCACAGGGTATGCGCAGGGCAGTGGCCTGATGGACCGGTTGCGCCGCAAGCCCAGACGGAGCGCGTTACAGGCGCGTTGCCGCAGCAGGGGGACTGTGCTATAGTGGGCCTGCTCTGTCGCGGAGGTTCTCAAGTGAAGCGCACCTTTCAACCGAAGAAGCGGAAGCGCGGGCGCGTGCACGGCTTTCGCGCGCGCATGCGCACCCCGGGCGGGCGCCGGACGCTGAAGCGCCGGCGGGCAAAGGGGAGGCACCGGCTGACCGTTTCCGGGTAGGGCGCCGAGGTGCCCACTCTCCGGTTTGGCCGTCTGTCCCGAGAGGAAGACTTTCGCCGCGTGTACCGCGAAGGCTCCCGCTGCACGACCGCGCTCCTCGTCCTGCACGCTCGTCCCAACAGCACCGAGTGCGTGCGCCTGGGGCTGGCCGTGAGCAGGAAGTTGGGCGGCGCCGTTACGCGCAACCGAGTCAGGCGGCGGCTGCGCGAGGTGATCCGTGCCGAACGCGGCCGCATCCGCATCGGGGCCGACGTGGTGGTGGTTCCGCGCCGGGCAGCCGCGGCGGCGAGCTACGCTGGTCTTCGCGATGCCGTGGTCGTGGCTCTGGACCGGGCCGGGATGGGCTGCGCGGCGGAGGAAAGTGGCCGATGACGCGGATCCTGCTAGTCCTGATTGGCGGATACAGACGGCTTCTCTCCCCGCTGCTTCCGCGCGCGTGCCGTTTCCACCCTTCGTGTTCTGCGTACGCGGCCGAGGCAATTGAGCGCCACGGCGCCCTGCGGGGGCTGCCCATGGCGGCGCGGCGAATCGCGCGCTGCCACCCGTTCCATCCCGGCGGATACGATCCCGTTCCATGATGGGCACAAGGAGGATGTCGCGTGTTTGATGCCATCGTGACGCTGCTGCAGAGCGTGCTCCAGGCGTTCCACGGCGTCACCCAAAACTACGTGATGGCGATCGTACTGCTGACGGTCGCCATCAAGCTGGCCCTGCACCCCCTGACGCGGAAACAACTTGGCTCCATGAAGGCGATGCAGGCACTGGCGCCGCAAATGGAGGTCCTGCGTCGCAAGTACAAGGAAGACCCCAAGCAGCTGAACGTCGAGGTGATGAGCCTCTATCGCGCGAACAAGGTGAACCCGCTCGGGGGGTGCCTTCCGCTTCTGCTTCAGTTGCCGGTGTTGTACGCCCTGTTTGCTCTCCTGAGAAAGCCAGGCCTGTTTGGCGGAGAGACGCTATTCGGCCTTTCCCTTGAGGCCCAACCCACCTTCCAGGTAATTGCGGGGAACCCGATTCTCATGTTGGTCCCACTGCTGAGCGGGCTGACCACCTACTACCAGCAGAAGATGTCCATCACCGACCCACAACAGGCCAAGATGTTTATTTTTATGCCGATTATGGTTGCGTGGTTTGCCACACAGTTCCCGCTTGGCCTGTCCGTATACTGGATCTCCTCGACCGTGGCCTACATCGCAGAGTACTTCATCGTGGTCGGGCCGCCCAGGCCGGTAAAGGTGGCTCCTCCCCGGCAGCCGGCCGCCGCGACGAAGACCAAGCGCAAGTCAGGCGGAGGGGACGACCGGTGACCGCCGCAGAGGCCTCGGGCCGCACCGTTGACGAGGCTGTTGAGAGGGCCCTCGCCCAACTGGGCGTCGCGCGGAGCGAGGTGGACATCGAGGTCCTCCAGGAGCCCAAGGCGGCCCTGCTGGGCTTCGGCGGCAGAGAGGCGCGCATCAGGCTCACCGTGCGGCCCGGCGCCGCCGATACCCTTGGCTCGCTGACCACGGAGATCGTCCAGCTCATGGGGTACCCCACCACCGTCAAGGTCGAGGAGACCGCCGAGGGCCTCACCGCGGCCCTGCAGGGGCACGGCTTGGCCGGGCTGGTCGGCCGTGACGGCCGCGTGCTGGACGCGCTGGAGCTGGCGGCCGGCCTTCACCTGCAACGGCGGCTCGGGCGCAAGGCCCCGGTGGTCGTAGACGCCATGGGATACCGGGAGCGCCGGGAGCGGACAGTGCAGGAAGCGGCCCTCCAGGCAGCCGAACGCGTCGTCAGGGAAGGCGCGCCGGTCGCCCTGGAGCCGATGAGTGCCCGGGACCGGAGGTCTGCCCACCTTGTGCTCAAGGACGATGTCAGGGTAACGACGAGCAGCAGCGGGGAAGACGACGCGCGCCACGTCGTGGTCCTGCCGCGCCCCGGGGAGGAGGCTCCCCCTACCGGGGAGTGACCCTGCCACTCACCCGCCTGCAGTCAGGCGCCGCACTGCTCGGCATCACGCTGTCCCCCGACGCCCTTGACCGGTTCGAGCGCTTCCTACAGGAGGTTCTCTCCTGGAATGAGCGGCTGAACCTGACCGCGGCCGCCAGCGCGGACCAGGTGGAGGGCCTCCACTTCCTGGACTCGCTGCTTCCGTTGGTCGCCTGCGCCGTGCCGCCGGGCTGCAGGGTCGTGGACGTGGGGTCGGGCGCCGGGTTCCCAGGCGTTCCGATGAAGATCGTTCGGCCGGACCTACACGTTGTGCTCTTAGAGGCCTCCAGGCGGCGTGTGGCCTTCCTTGAGCACCTCCGCGGCGCGCTCGATCTTCCGGACGTGGAGATCCGATGGGCTCGGGCAGAGGTACTCGGCCACGAGGCGGGCTTTCGCGAGTCATTTGGCCTGGCCGTCTCCCGCGCGGCCGCTCCGTTGGGCGCGACCTGCGAGCTCTGCCTCCCGCTGGTGGAACCCGACGGCGCGGCTGTCCTCCTGAGGGGCCCAAAGGTGATGGAGGAGGTCGCCGCAGCCGAGCGGCTCCTGGAGGCGCTCGGCGGGGCCGTCGAGTCCTGCGCGCTCCGCACCCTCCCCACCACCGACCGGCGACGCGCGGCCCTGGTGCTGCGCAAGCAGCGCCCTACGCCACCAGAGTATCCGCGCAGCGGCCGCCGTTTGGGCACCGACCTGCCACGCAAGGGGGAAGGACCGGCCGCGGCGTTGAACCGTCCACCAGAGGGGCCGTGCGACGGATCATAGCGATAGTCAACCAGAAGGGCGGCGTCGGCAAGTCCACGACGGCCGTCAACCTGGGCGCGTGCCTGGCGGCCGAAGGCCTGCGGACGCTGCTGGTGGACCTGGACCCCCAGGCCAACGCCACCAGCGGCCTGGGCATCGAGAGGGACTCCTACGCCGTCTCCACGTACGACGTGCTGATGAACGGCGCGGCCCTGGAGGACATGGTTGTTGCCGCGGAGGTTCCCGGACTGTACGTCGCTCCCAGCAGCATCCACCTGGCCGGGATCGAGGTCGAGCTGGCGGGCACGCAGGGACCGGAGTCCCGGCTCCGAAGCGCCCTGGCTCCGGTGAACTACCCGCTCGTCCTGCTGGACTGTCCGCCGGCAATGGGACTGCTGACGGTCAACGCGCTCACCGCGGCCACCGAGGTCCTCATCCCGATTCAATGCGAGTACTACGCGCTGGAAGGGTTGAAGCAACTTCTCAACTCGATCGAGCTGGTGCAGCGGCACCTGAACCAGGGCCTCGAGATTAGCGGCGTGCTGTTGACGATGTACGACTCGCGGACCAACCTCTCCGACCAGGTCGCAAGCGAGGTCCGGCGGTTCTTCGGCGAGCGCGTCTATCAGAGCGTCATCCCGCGCAGCGTGCGGCTGGCCGAGGCGCCCAGCCACGGCAAGCCGATCACCCTCTACGAT
>JBKJJG010000134.1:0-1975 GCA_046598155.1 bacterium
TCGAGACCTTCACGGAGATGCTGGGAGCCGGTCCGCACGAGGCCAAGCTCCACGTTGCCGTTGGCAGCGTCGCCGTTGAACTGCCGCGGATTGTGTCCGGCCTGACCAGGGCCGGGATCCCCATCGTTGCGGTGCACACGCTGCGCGCCTCAGGCGCGGAGGTCGTCGGACTCGTGGTTCACGAGAACGACGTGGGGCGTGCCCGGGAGGTGTTACACCGCCTTGCCCTCGAAACAGATGTCATGGAAGCGCAGGAGAGGGGGGACCACGCGTGACGACTGAGGTCATCGTGCCGCAGAGGGTGCTCATCGCCGCCGAGCGGTGCAAGGGCTGCGGGCTCTGCGTGGCCGTCTGCCCGCCTGAGATCATGGAGTTGGGCTCGCTCAACCGCCTTGGGTACGCCGTCGTGCGCGTGACCGACCAGGCCCAATGCACTTCCTGCACCGCGTGCGCGCTGGTCTGCCCGGAGGTGGCGGTCACCGTGCTGCGCCCCCGAAAAGCCCGCCAGAAGCAAGAGGGGCGTCCTTGAAGCGCACTTTGATGAAGGGAAACGAGGCGCTCGCGGAAGCGGCCATTCGCGCCGGCTGCCGGGCGTACTTCGGGTACCCGATCACGCCGCAGAACGAGGTGCCTGAGTACATGGCCCGCCACATGCCAAGAGCGGGTGGCGTCTTCGTCCAGGCTGAGAGCGAGATTGGGGCCATCAACATGGTCTACGGTGCATCAGGCGCTGGCGTACGCGCCATGGCCACCACCAGCAGCCCTGGCTTCAGTCTGATGACGGAAGGTTTGTCCTACATGATCGGCTCAAGGCTACCGGGCGTCGTGGTCAACGTGATGCGCGGTGGTCCTGGGCTCGGCAACATCGCACCCTCGCAGGGAGATTACTTCCAGGTTACCCGGGGGCTGGGGCACGGCGATACCCACGGCATAGTGCTGGCGCCGTCCACGGTCCAGGAGATCGTTGACCTCATGGCCGTCGCGTTCGAACTGGCCGAACGCTACCGGTTGCCCGTGGTGATTGCCGCCGACGGCATACTCGGGCAGATGATGGAGCCGGTGACGCTGCCCGAACCCATCGCGCCACCGCCTCCTCCTTCCTGGGCGACCACCGGCGCGAAGGGGAGCCGTCGCGTGATCTCGTCCATCTACCTGGCCCCGGAAGAACTCGAGCAGCACGTCCTTTCCCTGATGAGGACCTACCAGGAGATCCGTGAGCGTGAGCAGCGATGGGAGGCCTACCGCGCCGACGACGCAGAGATCCTCGTCGTCGCCTACGGCATTGCGGCCCGCGTTGCCCGCTCGGCCGTGGATCGCGTCCGTGCGCAGGGGATTGCGGCCGGTTTGATCAGGCCGATCACCCTCTGGCCGTTCCCGGCTGCCGCCTTCGATAGGTCGCCGCGCCGGTGGCTGGTCGTTGAGCTCAGCGCGGGCCAGATGGTGGAGGACGTTCGCCTCACCCTCTCGGGTAGGGCGCCCGTTGGACTGTACGGCCGCGTCGGAGGCGTAGTGCCTTCTCCGGCGGAGGTGGCAGAGGCGATTCGGTCGGTCGTAGCCGGGGAGGTGGTCAGGGCATGATCCATGACATGGTTGAGGTTACCGCCAGGCCCCGTTCGTTGGTGGACGTGCCCCTGCACTACTGCCCGGGCTGTACGCACGGCATCATTCACCGCCTCGTGGCCGAGGCAATTGACAACCTCGGCATCCGCGAGCGTACGATCGGGGTTGCGTCGGTGGGGTGCTCGGTCTTCATCTACAATTACCTCGACGTGGACTTCCAGCAGGCTCCACACGGCCGGGCTCCGGCGGTTGCCACGGGCATCAAGCGGGTGCTCCCCGACCGTGTGGTGTTTACCTACCAGGGCGACGGCGATCTGGCCTCGATAGGCACCGCCGAGATCATCCATGCCGCTGCGCGGGGAGAGCGCATCACGGTCATCTTCGTGAACAACGCGATCTACGGCATGACCGGCGG
>JBKJJG010000135.1:0-7181 GCA_046598155.1 bacterium
GGTGCTTCTGATCGCTCGTGGCCCAGCGATCAACTTTGCCCACGCGCTGCTTGACCAACGCCAGGATCGGCTCCAGGTGCCCGGGTTGTTCGCCAGAAACACGATGTCGCGGATCTCGCCGGCATTGACCGTCAGTGTGTTCATCGTCTGCCGCAGGGCCGGCAGCAGCGGCTCGCCGCCCTTGGCCACGACCTTGGAGTCCTGCCGTGCAGGTGCACCAGATCGCCTTTCCTGACCGTCCAGGGCGTGGTGGCAGGGAACGCCTTGCCGACGCTGTTGTTGTGCGGGTGGTACACGAACGTCCCCGCATGGCTGGCGACGAACTCGCACACGAATGCTCGTCGACTGTGGCAGGCTGTCCCGAATGGTCGGGCCTGGGACGGTGCCGTTGTACGTCAGGGCGTCCACTTGCACGCCCTGCACCAGCTCCGACTTCGTGGGCTTCGCCTCCGGCGCAAACGCCCTGGTCACTCCTGTCGGCGTAATCCGCACCCGGCTCGCTACGGTGCCACGACCAGCCGACCGACCATGACGGCCCGATGACCCGGGACGCTGCAGTAGAACTCATAGGCTCCAAGCCGGGCGGCCGTCAGGCTCGCCACCGCACGCCGGCCCGGTTGTGCCACGAGCTGGAACTGAAGCGCCGGGATGGTGATGTTGTGGATGATTGCACCACGATTGGCGAGGGCGATGTTGACCGGCTGACCGGCCTTGATCCTTAGCTGCGCTGGCTGGAACCTGAAGTCCAGCCCGGTCACCTCAATCGCCGGGGCGCCGGCCAGCGCGGCGGGCGCTGCGCCCGACGGCGCACTCTGCCCCCACCAACCCATGTGGCGGCCCATGCCTCCACCCATTTGGCGCCATCCCGGCATGGAGCCCCACATCCGGCCCCATCCGGGCACCCAACCCGACGGACCACTTTGAGGCGCACCTGACACCGACCAGGGTGCGACGCCCGGCACCGCCCACGGCGCTGCGAGCCCCTCGCCCGAGAGCACCAGTCCGGCAATTCCGACGGCGATCAGCAGTAACCCGCTGAGCACTTTACCTCGCACGTGCGCCCCCTCCTCTCGCCTTCGATCTGTTATTCCAGCGCCTTGCGCATCTCGCGGTACTGATCCAGCGTGATCTCGCCCCGGGCCAGGCGCGCGTTCAGCAGTTCGCGGGGCTGCTCCGACGGCCGCGCTGACCCTGTAGCCGACTGGCTCTTCTGCGAGGTTGCCAACAGGGCCACCCACAACAGCATACCGAGTCCACCAAATCCGCCCATCATCGCAGGTACCTCCTTCCAGGGCCTTCTGATTCCCTCACCAGCATGATGGCAGGCCCGGACGGACGCCACGTCCGGGGGATAGATCCTCCAGCAGCCGTCACTTCACCCTGACGTTGATCGTCGCTTCTGCAGCCGCGCCGCGGACCTCGGCCTTGACGCGAATGGACCAGGCGCCTGTCATGGAGAGGGCGACGCGAGCCCGGTAGATCCCTGGCGTAGCGGTTTCCGCGGCGACAGCCGGCGCGCTGTCCATCCCGGCCATGCCGTACTCGATCCTCACGGTGGCGCCGCGGACCGGCCGGCCCTGTCGGTCGCTGACCTTGACATCCAGGTCGACCGGGCCGGCATCCGGCGGGGCGGGCCTCGTCTCCAGGGCGATCCTGAGCGCGGCCTCTGGGGGCGCGGGGCCCGGAGGAAGCGCGGAGCCGACGCCCTCGTACTGGATGACCTGAATCAGGCCGCCGGGCTCGACGCCCGCGTTCTCCACGTGGTGCAGTTCGTGGCAGTGAAAGACCCAGGTGCCCGGGTTGTTCGCCAGAAACACGATGTCGTAGGTCTCGCCGGCATTGACCGAGAGGGTGTTCATGGTTTGCTGCAGGGCCGGGGGCAGCGGCTCACCGTCCTTGGCCACGACCTTGAAGTCCTGCCCGTGCAGATGCATGGGGTGGGTCAGGTTGCTGATGTTGACGATCCGCACCCGCACCAGATCACCTCTCCTGACCGTCCAGGGCGTGGTGGCAGGGAACGCCTTGCCGTTGATGGTGAAGTAGTTGTACCCCATGGCCATTCCCGCCATGGGATCCTCGGACGATGCGCCGACGGTCCATGCCCCGAGCATCATGGTGAACTCTTTGTCGAATCTGGGGCGATCGGGCTTCTGCGGGTCCACTATGAGCAACCCATAGAGCCCGCGATCGATCTGGGCGATGCTGTTGTTGTGCGGGTGATACATGAACGTCCCGGCATGACTGGCGACGAACTCGTACACGAAGGTCTCGCCGGGCCCGATCGCCCGCTGGGTGACGTCGGGCACGCCGTCCATGTCGTTGGCGATGTGGAGGCCGTGCCAGTGAATGCTCGTCGACTGCGGCAGGCTGTTCCGGATGGTCACCTTGACTGTGTCGCCTTCGGTGACCCGAATGGTCGGGCCCGGGACGGTGCCATTGTACATCAGGGCGTCCACTTGCACGCCCTGTACCAGCTCCCACTTCGCGGGCTTCGCCTCCAGCGCAAACGCCCTGGTCACGCCTGTCGGCGTGATCCGCGACGATCGGCTCAGATTGATCTTCAGTTCGTCCAGCGGTGCCGACGACAGATAGGCGTAGGTATCTGCGGCACGCCTGGCGCGAACCATGACTACCACCAACGTGGCCGCCAGCGCCACCACGAGCATTCCAATGACGATCGTGCGTACGCGCATTCCTGGGTCCCCCCTGAGTCAGACAGTGTATTCCGGGGCGGGTTGCTCCGGTTCCTTGAAGCGCTTTGAGCTCTATGGGGCGCCGAGGCGTTGAATGACCCTGGCGAGTCTCTCTTTGGCCTCCGACGCGATCGGTTCCAGCGCGGGATGGTCAAGCACGGCGAGCATGGAGATGGGATCGATGATGGCCACGGTGGAGCCCGCGCCCTCTTCGTACACGATCACGTTGCACGGGAGGAGCAGGCCGACATCCAGGTCCGCCTGCAGGGCGCGGTGGGCCAGGGGCGGGTTGCACGCCCCGAGAATCACGTAGTCGCGGAAGTCCACGTCAAGTTTCTGCTTCAGCGTCGCCCGGACGTCGATCTGCGTGAGGACGCCGAACCCCTCCTCTTTCAGCGCGGCTGTGGCCCGCGCGACGGCCTCGGTGTACGGGACGTCCAGCCACACCGAGAGGGCGTATTCTGCGGCGCTCTTTGCCATCGGATCATCCCTCCGAACTGTCGGATACTGCCATGTGATGGCGCGGCCACCTAGCAATCATTCGCGCTGCGCCGGCATCATTCGACCGGGAGCGTCCACCGCAGCGTCCGTTCGGGGACGCCGCCCAGGTCGCGGACGATCAACTCCAGCACCTTGACCTGAGCACCGATCGCGCGCCCGGCCTGGTCGGTCCTTGAGAAAACGAGACCGCCGGCCCGATGGTGCGCCCCGTCCGCCGTGGCCACCCATCTGGACGGCGTGGTCTGCTGGCCGCGGTCGTTGCGGAGGGTGACGTTCTTGACAAAGTCGAACTTGCTCAGATCGCCCGCGTGGGTGTCCAGGGTTATGGCAAACACGATACTGCGCTCAAGGTCAACCTTCCCGGCCAGCGGGTCATTGGGAGTGGCCTTGAAATGGGCGGCCGTCACGTAGACGGCTTTGATGGTGACGCTCCCACGAGTGTCTGCCTGCGGCGTGCGGGCGGGTGTCTGCCCCGTCGAGACCCCTGCTCCGAGCGCGATCAGAAGACCAACGGTCACTGCACCTGCCAGGGCGAGCCGGGTCTTCCCTCTCATAAGGTCTTCCTCCTTAGGTCTTCCTCCATCTGAGTGGCCCTACCTCGATCCGAGCAGCAGCCACAGGAGGGCTGCGAGAAAGGTCGCGCTCGCCAGGAGGACCAGCGCGGTCAGGACACGGTCCCCCTGCGACGAAGGCCGGTTAGGGCTATCCCCCCCATGGTGCCGTTCCTTCAGCCATGGCGCAAGCACGGGCAACAGGATAATCCACGTCAGGACGAACACCCACACGGCCCCGCCGTACCGTGCCACCGGCCCGGTCCCGGCAGCCGCCACGGCGAAGACCGCCGCGGCACCCAGCGCGAGAAGTGCCCCCAGCACACCGGCGTTCTGAACCGGGCTTCTCCGTTGCACGTCCATCGGTCAGTCCCTCCCCGTGTCCTGCGGTGCCGGCGTTCCCCCGGCGCGCGACCCCTGGGGCCACGGCGCCGGTAGCGCCAGGGCATCCACCGCTAACCGCTGGCTCCCCGCCACCGCGATCCTGTGCAGCGTCGGCACAAACCGCCTGAGCAGGGTGGTGTTGAGCGTCACCGTCAGCGAGCTGATCGCCATGAGGAATGCCGCCAGTTCGGGGCTTACGATCTGGCGCGTCCATGGGTACAGCAGGCCGGCCGCGACCGGAATCGTCACCGTGTTGTAGATGAACGCCCAGAAGAGATTCTGCTTCACCTTGCGCATGGTCGCGCGCGCGACCTCGATGGTGGTGACCACGTCGCGAAGGTCGTCCTTCACCAGGACCACGTGCCCCGTCTCCTTGGCGATGTCCGTGCCGGAGCCGATCGCCATACCAACGTCGGCCTGCGCCAGGGCCGGCGCGTCGTTGATGCCGTCGCCGACCATGGCCACCCGGCGTCCGGCCGCCTGCAGCGCCCGGACCTCAACCGCCTTGTCCTGCGGCAGCACCTCCGCCAGGACCCGGGTGATGCCGAGCTGCCGGGCGATCGCCTCGGCAGTACGGCGGTTGTCGCCGGTGAGCATCGTCACTTCAAGGCCCATGTTGTGGAGCAGGCGGACGGCCTCGACCGAATGGGGCTTGAGGGTGTCTGCGACAGCGATCAACCCCTGCAGGTTGGCGCCGGCCGCCGCGCCCCCATCGCTTGCCAGGAACATGACGGTCTTGCCTTCCCGCTCCAGCCGCTCCGCCTCGGCAGCGAGGCCGCCAATCGCGATCCCCTGGTCGGTCATAAGCTTGCGGTTCCCGAGCAGAATCTGCCGGCCTGCGGCGCTGGCTGTCACCCCGTGCCCGGGGATCGCCTCGAACGACTCCGGCGACTCAACTTGAATTCCGCGGTCGCGTGCGCCGCGCACGATGGCTTCCCCGAGGGGATGCTCCGAGTTCACCTCGGCCGCCGCGGCGAGCCGCATGATCTCGTTGCCCTCGGAGCCCGCCGCCGCGACGACGTCCGTTACAGCCGGTTCTCCTCGGGTCAGCGTCCCAGTCTTGTCGAAGATGATCGCCGTGAGCTTGCTCGCGGCCTCGACCGCGTCCGCACCCTTGAAGAGAATGCCGTGCTCGGCAGCCTTGCCCGTGCCGGCCATCATGGCGCTCGGTGTGGCCATCCCCACCGCGCAGGGGCACGAGATGACCAGGACCGCCACCGAGATCAGCAGCGCGAAGCCGAATACCCCGACCCCGGCGAGCGTGTAGGGGGTCAGCATCAGCCGGGTTTCCGGGCTGAAGAACAGCCCGTAGCCTACGAAGAACCAGAACAGAAACACCGCCAGCGAGAGCACGTGCACCCAGAAGATGAACTTGCCGGCGACCAGGTCGGCTAGCTTCTGGATCGGCGCCTTGCTCGCCTGGGCATTCTCGACCAGCGCGATGATCTGTGCCAGCGCGGTCTCGCGCCCCACCCGCGTGGCGCGGAAGCGGAACGCCCCTGTCTTGTTCATCGTCCCGCCGATCACCTCGTCCCCGGCTCGCTTCTCGACCGGCATTGACTCGCCGGTCAGCATCGACTGGTCCACGGCCGAATAGCCGTCGAGGACGAGGCCGTCCACGGGGATACGCTCGCCGGGTCGCACGATTACGAGGTCCCCCACCTCCACTTCGTCCGCGGGAATCTCGATCTCGCTGTCGTTGCGGATCACGCGCGCGATCTTCGGCTGCAAACTCATGAGCTTGCGGATGGCTTCGGACGCCCGGCCGCGCGTCAGGGCTTCCAGGTAGCGGCCCAGGATGATGAACGCGGTCAGCAGCGCCGCGGCCTCGTAGAAGACGGCCTCGGGTCCACCGAAACCCGCTTCGGGCCAGAACGTGTTGATGACCGCGATGAGATAGGCGGCGCCGATGCCGGTGGCGTAGAGCAGGTTCATGTCTGCGACGCCATGCCGCAACCCACGGTATGAGTTGACGAAGAACTGCCAACCGGGCCCGAAGACGATGGGGGTCGTCAGGGCGAATAGCAGCAGGGGATTGCCGAGGAACTTCGGGACGTAGCGCGGCAGGATCCACACGTCCTGGAAGGTGCCCACCATGACCACAATGGCCAGCGGCCACGCCACGAGCATCCAGCGGCCCTGCCGGACGATCTCCCGCTGGCGGGCCTCCCGCTCTCGGTCCATGGCCGCAGCGCCTTCAAGCCGCTCCGACGCTTCGTAGCCCAGGTCGCGGATTGCCCGCTTGATCTGCGTGGGCGCCACGGTCCCGGGGTAGTATTCGACCCTGGCGGTCCCGGCATTCAGGCTGACGGCTACCGAGGCCACACCCGGCAGGTTGCCGACCGCGCCCTCGATGCTGGCCACACACGAGGCGCAGCTCATGCCGGTAACCTGCAACTGAAGGGTTTCCCTGCCAACCTCGTAGCCTACGTCGCGGATGGCGCGCTCGAAGTCGCCGATCCCGACATCGGCAGGATCGTACGTGATGAAGGCCTTCCCGGCCGCAAGATTCACCGCGACCGCGTGCACCCCGCGCAGGTTCTTCACCGCGCCCTCCACGGTCGCGACGCACGAGGCGCACGACATGCCGAGCACCGGGAGCGTCGTCTCGGCAAGTGCCGTCTCGGTGAGCGTCGCCGGACGCGGTTCGGATGCGCCCTGAATCGCCTGTACCATGGTGCGTCCTCCCTCTGTGGATCGTGCGGCGTGGCCGCTCGACGCGAGGTGCCGGCGGATCGTCCGCAGCATCATGCCGATTCCCAGCGCGTTCGTGGCCAGGCCGAATGCGATAACCGGAACCTTGTACGTCGTGAAGAAGACGGCCGCGCCCGAGAGGCCGATAATCGGCAGCACATCGGCAAGATGATGCAAACAGCAGGCCACCATCGAGGTCGTCGAGGTCGCCGTTCCGCCCGCCGCCATCGCCGCCGCCGAGCGAACGCCCCCGTTCTGCCGGAGCAACCGGCGGAGATGGGCGAAGAGGCCGATCTGGATCCCGAAGCCCGTGGCGACCGCGGCGACGAAGTACCAGTCGGTCAGGAGGAGCTCAACC
>JBKJJG010000174.1:0-5688 GCA_046598155.1 bacterium
GGGAACCGGTTCTCCGATCAGCCGATGTACCGCCGTTCGTTGTGCCAAGTTAGGAACTCGGGCTTCGGTCGGGCTGCGAGGCTATCAGGCACCCATATCCGACTCCCGTGCCTGGCCAGGTACTCCTCGCCATTGTCGAAGTCGCTCCGGAGCCTCCGGCTGACTTCCATGCGGTACTCGGGCGTCACGGTGACGTAGCCCCGATCGAAGAGGATGTGGAGGTCGCTTCTGAGCAGGAGCCCGTTGTCCACACGGTGCTCGCCACCCTCGGCATAGGGGCGGATGTGCGCAGCCTGGAGGACCGGCAGAGCCTTCTCGCCCGTCACCGCGCACTTCCGGCGGTAAGCGTCCGCGACCATGATCTTGAACGACCCCTGCCCGAGTCGAGGGAGAACTGCGACGGGTTCCCCGTAGCGCTTGACAGGCTGCGGGATCTCGCCGCCTGCTCTTTCCTGGTGGAATGCCCGCATCCGCAGCCGTTCCTGGATCTCCTGCCAGAGGGTTCTCCCCGGCTCGACGGTCAGGTCGTACGTCTTTCCGCGAACGATGTTGGCGTGCCAGGCGGGAACGGGGAGCCACTCATCACGCGAGAAGAAGAACGGCTCCTGGAGCAGGATGCAACCGATCTCGTAGTCCTCGTGCGGGGACGATCGGATGCGGCGGTAGCGCTCGATCCGGGCGCGCATCTCCGGGAGGCTTTCGGCACCGTTGCTGATGCCAAACACCTCCCATGCGAGGTTGACGCGCAGCCTGGTCCGGTGCGAGAAAACCCCTCCGCCCACGATGAAGTCATCTGGGCGGTGGAGCTTGAAGAGGAGCAACTCGCCCGGTCTGAGCGCGTGGAACCCTCCGCCCGGGCTCGGTTGCCAGAAGTTCACCTCGTCGAGGGCCCCGGCGCTCCGGAGGTGCTCGAACCAGTTTCCGTCGGTGACGGCGACGAAGGCGTTCATGAGCTACTTCTCCGACTTCTCAGCCAGCCGCGTCACCACCCGCTCTACCCTGTCCATCTGCTCCGCCAGCCGCCTGAGTTCCGCGCGTACCGCATCCTGATCTCCTGCCGCATCATCTTGCCGAACCCCTGCCTGCCTGTCCTGGCCGACGAAGTACGCCGCGATCGAGGCCGCCAGGGTTGAGACGAGCCCCACCCCGGCCAGCATGAGCACGACGGCGATGGCGCGACCCCATGGTCCGGTGGGGGCTATGTCGCCGTATCCCACCGTCGTCGCCGTGACGATGGCCAACCACATCCCATCCCAAACGCCGCCATCGATCTTCTCAGGCTCGACCATGTGCAGGAGCGCACCGCCCGCCAGGATCAGGAACGCGTTTACGGCGGCGAGATAGACGAGTCCCGGGCGCCCGACGGCCACCCGCAGGGCGTAGAGGCCCCGCAACAGCGCCACAGGAACCCGCGCCAGGCGGAGCAACCGGATGAGCCTGGCCAGGCGCACCAGCCCCATAAGGGAGGGTAGTGCCGGAAAGGACAGGATGACTATCGCGATGCTGAGCCAGTTGGACCGGACGAAGGCCCTGCGATCGCGCGACAGAGCCAGCCTGATTGCGTACTCGATCAGGAAGACGGCCCACACAGCCCAGTCGCCCGCCAAGACCAGGAGGCTTTGGGTTCCCCGTTCCGAGGCGACCGTCAGGGGAATTGTGGCGAGGGCCGCCAGGACGACGGCGGTCTCCAGGGCGCGATCCAGCCGACGCTCCACGAGGTCTCCAATTCGGCCCCAGTCCCCGCCTATCCCTTCCCCGCCAGGAGGAACGGGCTGTGGGGGGAATCACGCAAACCAATGTCGTACAGCAAGGATTCGGGAAGAGCTCCGAAGGCGGGGTATCGAGAGACGTTCCGCCGGGCTAGGTACGGCGCGCACATCGCAACCGCGCGGCAGGTGACGTGATCACATGGCCCGGGCGCTGAGGCGGTTGCTGCCGGAGTTCGCCAGCGAGCGCGAGCTCGTCCGGTTCCTCGACGATCCGTTGGTTGACGTGTCCGAGTACAGCCTAGAGGCGTTCGGTGAGCGGGCGGACGTCGAGGTTGATGACGCGGCTCGACAGCGCCCTCGTGCGTGCCCTGAAGCGGCTTGCCCTCCGGAAGGGCCTCTCGTACCAGACGCTCGCCCGGATGTGGCTCCGGGAGCGGGCCATCGAGGAGCTTCGAGCCGCATCCCAAAGACCGCACAAGCAGGAGACCTCGAAGATAAAGCGTACTCTGCACTTGTAGGTATCACAGCAGGATCGAGCCTACCAACGGAAGGGGGGACTATCGTTGCCAGCAAAGAAGCGCGCCAAGCCAGCTCGTAAGGCTCCCGCAAAGAAGAAGGCAGCGGCCAAGACCACTGCTGCCCGCAAGAAGAAGCCTGCTAAGGCCAAGCCGGTACGCCGACCCGTTCGCGTCGCCAAGAAGGCCCCGGCAAAGAAGCCGGTCAAGGCCCCTGTGAAGAAGCCGGTCAAGGCCCCGGCAAAGAAGCCCGTAGCCCCGCCGGCCCCAGTGGCGCCGCCGACGCTCTGGGCGACTCAGCTCTTACAGAGATAGGATCCGGCCGGTTCTTCCGGCGATCTGACGGTGGTCCTCTCCGACGCCACGCTGTTGTAGGTGGCGGAGATGGAGAGGGCCACCGTCGCGTTCTACCCTACCCTCGCCGTCCTCACATTCGCCCCAAACGCCACCCGCGCCGCGCCGGCGGCCGCCAGCGTCACCACCAGCAGCAGCGATGTCAACGCGGATGCCCCGCCCCATGATCCATTTACGATGAGCGACATGATGGCGAAGGTCGCCACGACGTGTCCCGGGGAAACGAGGAAGACCACGATGCTCACGTTGACCACCGTCCGAATGGACGAGACCGCGAACACGTCCACGATGGCTCCCCGCAGCAGCGGTAGGTAGATGTCCCGGACCACGTCCAGGCTTGAGGCGCCCAGGTTGCTCGCCGCTTCCTCGATGGCCCGCTCGATCTGCCGGAGCGCGACGGCAACCGTCTGGTAGCCCAACGGCAGGTGCCAGAAGGCCAGCGCCAGGGCCAGTATCCAGTAGGTGCCCGCCAGCTCGAGCGGCGGCTGGTTGAACGCCAGGACGTAGCCCACCCCTACGAAGACGCCCGGCAGCGCGCCCGGCAGCATCGCCACGAAATCGAGCAGGCGCTTCACCGGGCTGTCCCTGGATGCGAGGAAGGCCACCAGCACCGCGAGGACGACCGTCATCGCCGCGCTTCCCGCCGCCAGCTTGAGACTGTTCACCAGGGTGCCCACCCGGTCCAGTGAAAGGCGCCAGTGGTCCAGAGTGATGGACCAATCATATCCCCAGACCGCGACGAACGCTCCCAGCACGATGGTCAAGTACACGAGCACCACCAGCACCGAGGCGAGCGCGCAGATTGCAAACACGGCGTACCGCAGTCCCGGCGGGGTCCCGAGCGGTTCCATGCGCCCGCCGCGTCCGGTCACCGTGACGTACTGCCGCCGTCCGATGATGTGGCGCTCGAGGAAGAAGAGCACGACCGTCGGGATAATGAGCATTGACACAACCAGGGCGGCCCCCCTGGCGTCGCCCATGCCTTCCAGCCGGAACCAGGCCTCCGTTGCCAGCAGTGGGAACCCGCCGGCGATTATCACCGCGTTGCCGAAGTCGGCCAGGACCGTGATCGCTACCACGAGAAGCGCGCCCGTCAGGCCCGGCCTGGCCAGTCCCAGGGTGATGTCCCTCAACGTCCGCCGCGGATCCGCTCCAAGGTTGGCGGCGGCGAGTTCAAGGGTGGGGTTTATCCCCCTGAGTACGCCCGTGATGATCAGCGCGGCGTAGGGAAAGAACGCCACGGTCTGGGCGAGCCAGAGTCCAGGCAGGCCAAAGATGTTCACGGTGAGTCCGAGCAGGGACCTCGTGATCAGCCCTTGCTTGCCAAACAACAGGATGTAGGCCAGGGCCACCATGAAGGGAGGGGCGAACATCGGCAACTGGACGATCACTCGGAAGAACCTGGCGCCGGGGATGTCGCCCCGCGTCATCGCGAACGCGAAGACCAGCCCGAGCGCCGTCGCCGACGCGCTCGACAGCACCATCATGAGAAGGCTGTTCCGCGCGGCCTGCATCCACCGGGCGCTGTCGGGAATGGCAAGGTAGTCTTCCAGTGCTGGGAACACCAGCACGCGGAAGGTGGGATACAGGACGAAGATCACGAGCAGCAGGCCGGCGGCGACGAACGCCGCCAGCAGGCCGGGATCCGCCGTCAGCCGCCGCATCCGGTCACCACGGAACTCCGCCGGGTCAGGGGCAGCCCCGGGTTGCCATTACAGCCCGTCGCCCGCAGCCGGCCTAGCGGCCGACCTCTCGGGTCCACCTCTCCCGGACGCCCCGCATGTTCGCGATGGCCCACTCGCGGTCGTACTTAACCAGCTTGATGCTATCGAACGGCGGCATCCCAAGAGGGCTGGGAACATCGCCCCTGACCGGATAGGTCAGGTGATACTTCACGCCGATGTCCTGGGCCAGCCGCGAGTACACGAAGTCCACGAACTCCCTGGCGCCTTCTGGGTTAGGGCCTCCCTTGATGATCGAGACCCCTCCTATCTCGAAGCCGGTATCGGCCGGGATCACGTTGTCAATCGGCACCCCGCGGTTGCGGGCGATGAGTCCCACGTGCGCCCAGTTCATCCCAAGCGTCGCCTCTCCGCGCTCCACCAGCGTCATCGCTGCCGGGACCGTCGGCGCGTACTGTGAGGTGTTGGCGTGAAGCGCCCGGAGGTAGGCCCACCCGCGGTCTTCACCGAGCCTGAAGAACTGGGTGGCCGCAAAGATGTACCCGGCGCCCGTCGTGACCGGGCTGGGCTGGACGAAATGCCCGCGGTACGCCGGCACCAGCAGATCGTCCCAGGTCCTCGGCAGCGAAACCCCGGCCGCTCCCAGCGTGCGGTCGAACAGCGGGCGGTTGACGACGACCGCGAGCACGCCCAGGTACCACCCGTTCCAGAACCCCTGCGGGTCCACGAGTTCCTTGCCGACTCCGGCCTGCGCTATCACCGGGGAGCGGTACTGCGCCAGGATGCCCTCGGTTGCCAGCGGCGCGTGGAAGTCTATCGAGCCGCCCACGAAGATGTCCGCGCGGGGGCGGGCCTTCTCAGCCACGATGCGCGCGGCCACTGTGCCGGCAGCGGCCACGGTCAGCATCTCCACAGGGATGCCAGTTCGATCGGTGAACGCCTTGACAATCCGACTGATCACTGTTTCGTCCATGGCGGCGTAGATGACGATCCGGCGCGGCTGCGCCTGGGTGTGGACCACGCCGGTGAGGATCAGGGACAGCAGGATAACAACGATGGCGAGCGTTCTCACGGGATCTCCCTCCGCACGAGCAGTCTTGTGCCGCTTTCCAGATTCCCCCACCGGCTCTGTACGGGGCGCCCGCGGGTTTCACCTGCCGGGGTGAGGGAGGGCTCGGGCGGTCGGGGATCCGAAGGTGGCATGGCGGCTACGCGCATCCCAGGGCCCTGAAGACCGAGTCCGATAGCCCCCTTGCAGAATCGTTAGCATAGGTATATCATTTCAATAGTATAGATATATGGTTGGTACTTCTACTTCGGGCAGGTGAGGTGTACCGGTGGCGCAGGATTATCTGGAGATCGAACGCGCTCTACGTCTCCTGGGGGAGCGTCTTGCGTACATGGATGCGCCTGCAACCGTGCTCCTCA
>JBKJJG010000081.1:0-3088 GCA_046598155.1 bacterium
CCGCCTCGGCCAGGCGCTGCCGGAACGCGGCGGCGCGCAGCCGGGCCTCCTCGTCAACGTTGGACAGGTACGCAACCTCAACGAGCACCGCCGGGACGTCGTTCTCGCGCAGCACCCGGAAGTTCGCCGTGCGCACGCCGCGGTTGGCCAGTCCCGGAACCCGTCCTAGCTCCTCCTGCATCATCTGCGCCAGCACCAGACTCTGGGGGGTCAGGTAGTACGTCTCGGATCCGTTGGCCGCCGGGCGGGTTGAGGCGTTGGCGTGAATGCTCACGAACGCGGTCGCGCCCTGCGCCCGCGCAATCCGTGACCGATCGGCCAGCTCAACGAAGGTATCGGTCTCGCGCGTCATTATCACGCGCACCCCGCTGCGCACCAGCAGCTCGCGCACGCGCAGCGCCACGTCGAGCACCACTTCCTTCTCGTACAGGCCGGTGGGGCCGATCGCGCCCGGGTCCCGGCCGCCGTGGCCCGCGTCAATGGCCACGACGTGCGCGCGCAGCGACGGCTCGGAGATATCCACCACGAGCACGCTGCCGTCGGCGGTGCCGGAGGTTACGGTGTAGACCGTCTTGCGCCGGAACTCCACGACCACGCGGGTGACGTTTGGGTCCACCTGGAACTGCGCGGCCCGGACCTCTGCCACCACTGGTCCGGCCACCGGGATCTCCTGCTTGACCGGCACGAACACCGCGCCGGCCAGGTCAATCACCAGGCGGTCGGGCTCGAGAAGCTCCCGCACCGTGTACTCCAGCGGCATGGTCCCCTCGATGAACACGCGCAACCGGCCGGCCGTCTGCTCAACGCGTACCTGCCGCACCCGAGGGACGCCGTCGTCGGGGGGCGGCTCGGGCGGCAGCAGGGCCGCCTGCTCCGGCTGCTCGGGTAGCGCCACGGGCGCCGAAGCTGTGGCCGGCGTGGGCGCGTAGGCGGGCGGCGGAGTGACGGCCGGCGATGGGGCGGCAGCGGGCGATGGGGCGGAAGCGGGCGGTGGAACCGGAAGCTGGACCGCGGGCGCCAGTCCGCGGGGCCTCACCTCTATCGCGAACTCGAACGAGTCCGCGGCGGCAACCGTCCGCGCCTCCACCGGCTCGCGCAGGTCGAATACCACGCGCGTGATGTACGGCTTCGTCTGGAACTGGGCGGCGCGGACGCGCACCACGCCCGCCTCTCCCACCGGGAGTTCCTGGTCAGGGGGCCTGAACGCGCCGCCGTGCAGGTCCACCACCAGGCGGTCCGGCTCCAGCAGGGTACGCATCTGGGCCTGCAGAGGGCCGGTGGCATCCAGCACCACCCTGATCGCTCCACCACCGCGCTGAATGGTAACCGACATGATCTGGGAGGCGACGTGCAGGGTGCGCTCGGTCTCGTCGTATCGGACCCAGGCGCCCAGCGCCGCGAAGACGAACTGCGCCGGCACGAACGGGTGCCCTCCGATCAGCGCGGGGGCAGCGGGCAGGGACCTGGCCTGGCCGTTCACGAGCGCCACCGGATCACCGATCCGCATCTGAACCGTGCGGCCCGTGCGGTTGGTGATCAGTACCGTGCGCTCCGCGGGCAGCCAAACCGCCGCGGCGCCAAATCCCTCAAATGCGCGCGTCGCCGGGATCATCACCTGACCGGCCTGCATCATCGCAGGCGCGGCCAGCGAAACCGGCGACCCGTTGACCACGACCCTTATTCCAGACTGTCCCGCGGCTGGCGACGCCGCAGCCAGGACAGCCACCAAAATCAACAGCGCGCTCACGCGCATGCAGCACCGCGTTCGGTGCGCCGACCACCCTCCCCTATGCGTTCCTACCCTCCGGCCTCTCCCGTAAGTCCTGATTGTTCGTCGCAGGAAGGGGAAGTCCTGCCCGGTTGGTGAATGTTCCTGGGCCGGTATACCCGCTGCAGGAGGCTCCCATGCTGGTTGATACGCGCCTCGTTTATGAATCACTGACCGAGGTTCCTGCCATCGTTGGGGAGGCGGAGCGCCTGGGGTTCGATGGGATGTGGACAACCGAGACCGACCACGACCCATTCCTGGGCCTCGGGTCTGCTGCCGCGTCCTCGTCCAGGATCACGCTGGGCACTTCCATCGCCCTGGCCTTCACCCGGAGTCCCACCACCCTGGCGTACACCTCCTGGGACCTGGCCCAACTCACCGGGGGCCGGTTCGTGCTGGGCCTGGGCACCCAGGTCAAGGCGCACATCACGCGCCGTTTTGGGATGCCCTGGGATCCGCCCGCGCCCAAGATGCGAGAGGTGGTCGCGGCGATCCGCGAGGTGTGGGCGGCATGGAGCGAGCGGCGGCCGCTGAACTTCCGCGGCAAGTACTTCACCCTCTCGCTCATGACGCCGTTCTTCACGCCCCCGGGCCCGACGCCGCCTGGGCCGCGGATAGAGGTCGCGGGCGTCGGCCTGCGGATGTGCCGCCTGGCAGGCGAGGTCGCCGACGGTTTCCACGTTCACCCGTTCCACACACGCCGCTATCTCCGTGAGGTGGTCGTGCCCGCGATCGGGGCCGGCCTGGCCCGGCGCGGCCGCCAGCGCAGGGAGTTCAGCATCGCCGCCGCGGTGCTTGCGGCGACCGGCACCGCAGCGGAGGTACACACAGGCCTCCAGGAGCTCCGACGGCACCTTTCCTTCTATGCCTCCACGCCCGCCTACCGACCGGTCCTGGACCTGCACGGCTGGGGTGAGGTTGGAGAGCAGTTGAGCCGGCTCGCTTCGCAGGGCAGGTGGCAGGAGATGCCCGGCCAGATTCCCGACGAGATGCTGGAGGCGTGCGCCGTCTGGGGCCCGCCGGACGAGGTGGCCGCCCGGCTGCGCACCGAGTATAGCGGGCTCACCGATCGGATTGGAATCTATGAGCCGCTGGTCCCGGGACAGCGCACCGCGGTCTGGCGCGCAATCCTCAACGGCCTCAGGTAGGGCGGACGGCTCGATAGGGCTAACGGGTTTCGTCAAGCGCCTCGGCAAGAGCCGCCATCAGTGGAGCCATCGTGCGGGCCGAGAAATCGAACTCGGCGCCGGCCGCCTCGAAGAGCGCGGGCAGGGACTCGCGACCGCCCAGGGCCAGCGCAGCGAGGTACCGGCGAATCGC
>JBKJJG010000184.1:0-1620 GCA_046598155.1 bacterium
TGCCCTCCGGCGGTCTAACTCCTGGTTAGATCGGTCGGCCTAACACCCCAAACATAGACGGCCCGTGCAGGATGTCACCGCGATGCTTCGGGGTGCGGACGGCTCCGTCCTCCTGACCCCACGCCGACCGGGCGCGTTACCGCGCGGCGATAGACCCTTCGGCAAGACCCCAGGCAGCGCGATTCGCATGCCTTGTATGCTGAGGATTATCTGGCTATAATGGTGTTAAACACCTGAAGAGTTGTTCTGGGAGACACCATGGCCAGGCAAACCAGCATCGCAGAAGCGAGGGACAAGCTGTCCCTGCTCGTGAACGCCGTTGCCCACGGGCACGCTCGGATCGTGCTCACCTCCCGAGGGCGGCCCAAGGCAGCGCTCGTGGGCCTGGACGATCTGGCAGCCATCGAAGGTCTGGATGCCTTCCCCGAGCCGAGCGAGGGCTCGTTTCAGGAACTCGATGCGCTCGCGGTCAGGATCGTCCAGCGTCGCGGCGCCTTGCTGCCCGACTCATCCGATGACCTCGCCGCGCTGCGAGAGGGAGCAGAGCGGTGAGCGAGGTGTGCGTGGACGCCAGCTTCGCTCTGAAGCTGGTGCTGCCGGAGCCACACAGCGAATCGGTGCGCGCCGCGTGGGCAACATGGGTTAGGGACGAGGTAACGATCGTCGCCCCCTGGCTCTGGCTTTTCGAGGTTCACGCGGTGCTCCGCCGGAAGGTCGTGCGAGGAGAGTTGACTGATGCGGAAGCGGTGGACGCCTGGCGGCTGATCCGCCGGCAGGGTATCCACTCCGTCCATCCCCGGGGGCTCTTTGAACGGGCGTGGGACCTGGCCGTCGAGTTGGACCGGCCCACCACCTACGACACGGTGTACCTGGCCTCTGCCGAACTGCGGGGATGCGAGCTGTGGACCGCGGACGTGCGGTTAGTCAACGCCGCCGGCGGCAGGTTCCCATGGATACGGACGCCGCAGGCAGCAGGAATCGGCGGAGGTGGTTTAGTCGCCCGGTGAGCCGGCCAGGATAGCCGGAGCGGCGGCTTCCGCTGGAGCCTGAGTCTTCAATTCACCCGCAGTGTCGATTGCTTCTTTCTGCGGCGCTTTGATCAAGGAAACCAGGATGAACGACACGGTCAGCAGCCCGGCACCCAAGAAATAGGCGTAGGTGTAGCTCTTGGTCACGTCGTTGATCGCGCCAGCCGACAGCGAGATCATGAAACCACCCAGACCCCAGGCCGTGTACACCAGCCCGTAGTTCGCGCCGAAGTTCTTCAGCCCGTAGAAGTCCTTGGTCATGGCCGGGTATACCGCCAGGTTCGCGCCGTAGTTCACACCAATCAAGACCGACACCGCAATCAAGATCGGCACCGTCGCCAGTGCGCTGCCTGCCACTGTCTGCGACAGCAGTAGGATCAGGGCGCCCTGGAATACAAAGGAAGCCAGCAGCACGATCTTGCGCCCGAACCTGTCTGACAGCATGCCGCCCAAAACCCGACCGCCGCCGTTGCCAACCGCCAGTGCCGAGACCGCCAGGGCGCTCAGCCCAGGATGCTGGGCCTGCACGCCAATGATCGAGGCCAGGTTGCCGATGATCATCAACCCGGCGCCGGAGGCGAAGGCAAACGAG
>JBKJJG010000228.1:0-3227 GCA_046598155.1 bacterium
CGCATAGGCGGCCTGGAGCCGCCTAAGCTCCGTCTCGTCCCCGCTCGCCTGGGCGGCCTGCAGCGCCGCCCACAGTCGCTCCCGCTCAACTGCCGCAGGACTGGTGTGCACCAGGTAGCGCACCGCCTCGGCAGCGGCCCGGTCCTTGTCCCGCTCGGTCACCGGCGGCGGTTCAAACGCCAGCCGCACCAGCAGAGCCGCGGCCGCGTCATCCAGCCCCTCACGCAGCGCCCCGGCGTCGGCCTCCGGCGACGACAGGAGGGCCGCCGCCAGACTCCGGTGGGCCGGCACGGAAAAAGCATCGGCGGCCAGCGCCCGGGCAATCTCCGCCCTGCAGGCCGGTTCCGCCACCATCAGGTGCAGTAGCAGCCGTTCGGCTTCGTCCCGGGCCCGGTCGCCGCCGAGCGTCATCGCGCCCTTGTGCTGTGCGGGCGTGGGCCCCGACCGCTTCCGCGAACGCAACCGCTGGCGCAGCGCTTCCTCGGGCAGAGCGAACCGTCCAGCCAACGCGCGCAGATACTCTGCCGCACGAACCGGATTTACCACCGTCTGAATAACATCCAACATTTCGTCAACAAGCGCGAGTTTCCCTTCCCTCGACCCGGGGTCATGCCTGGAAGCGGCGGCTTCGAGCCGGTACTCGAACATGGGAAGCGCCCCGGACAGCAGATGGCCGAACGCCTCGGCGCCGTGGCGCCGCAGGTAGGCGTCAGGGTCCTCGCCGGGCGGCAGGACGGCTACCCGGACCGATACCTCCGCCTCTTCGCACAGCGTCAGGCCGCGCTCGGCCGCCGCCGCTCCGGCCTGGTCCGGATCGTACACCAGCACGGCACGCGGGGCGAACCGCCTGAGCAGCCCCACCTGATCGGCGGTGAGCGCAGTCCCCAGGGATGCCACCGTGTTGCCAAACCCGAACTGGTGGCAGGCCAGGGCATCCATGTAGCCCTCGACCACAAGCACCTCCCCTCGCTCCCGAATCGTGTCGCGGGCGGCGCCGAGCGCGTAGAGCGCCTTGCCCTTCGAGAACGCTAGGGTCTCCTTCGAGTTCAGGTACTTGGGTTCGGCCTCGTCGAGCGCGCGGCCGCCGAAGGCCACCACCCGGTCCTGCAGGTCCAGGATCGGGAACATCAGGCGGTCGCGAAACACGTCGTAGTGGCCCCCACTGGCCCTCGGCGCGACAAGGCCAGCCTGCTCCAGCACCGCCGCCGGATAGCCCCGGGCCTGGAGCGCGGTCAGCATTCCATCCCACCCCGGCGGCGCGTAGCCGATGCGAAACCGGCCCGCTATCTCCTCGCTCACCCCGCGCCGCTCCAGGTACGCCAGCGCTTTGCGCCCCGTTCTGGCGAGCGACGCCCGGAAGTATTCGCCGGCGGCGTCCAGCGCGCGCAGGACCTGCTCCCTCTCCGATGCCCGCTGGGCGGCATCCGGCGAGGTCTCGACCTCAACGCCAGCACGACGGCCTAGCTCCTGCGCGGCCTCCGTGAAGGTGAGGTTGGCGGAGCGCATCGCGAAGTCGAAGACGTCGCCGCCCGCGCCGCAGCCGAAGCAGTGAAACAACCCCCGCTCCGGGTCCACGTGGAACGACGGCGTCTTCTCCTGGTGGAAGGGGCAGAGCCCTTTGTAGTAGCGGCCGGACTTCTTCAGCGCGGCATGGGCCGAGACCATGGCGACGATGTCGGTCCGTCTCCTGATCTCCTCTTTGACCTCACCCAGTATCCACCCGCGACTCATTGCCCTGTGGGGTCCTCATCCAGTCAACTTTCCAGGACTTGCCGTTATGCCCGGGTCCCCTCCGCCTCCTCCTTCTGGCGGCGGGCCTCGGCCACCAACCGGTCGGCCACGTGCCCGGGAACGGGATCGTAGCGGGAGAAGGAAGCGGTGAACGACCCGCGCCCTCCGGTAATGGACCGGAGGTCCGAGGCGTACCTCAGGACCTCTCCCTGCGGAACCTGGGCCCTTACGATCGTCGTGCCGTCGCCCTGCGACTCCATGCCGCTGATGCGGGCGCGCTTGGAGTTCAGGTCACCGATGATGTCGCCCATGAGGACTTCGGGGACGTGTACCGCCAGGTCCAGGATCGGCTCCAGTAAGGTTACCCCGGCCTGTGTCGCCGCCTCCTTGAACGCCAGCGCGCCGGCGAGCTGGAACGCGATGTCCGAGGAGTCCACGTCGTGGTACTTCCCATCCACGAGCGTGACCCTGACGTCCACCATCTGGTACCCGGCCAGGCTGCCTTCCTCCAGCGCCTTGCGGGCACCCTTCTCGACAGAGGAGATGTACTGGTTGGGTATCGCTCCGCCGAAGATCTTGTCCACGAACTCGAACCCGCTGCCACGGGGGAGCGGCTCCATCTCCACGAAGCACACCCCGTACTGCCCGCGCCCGCCGCTCTGCTTGACGTGCCGTCCCTGTCCCTTGCCGCGGCCCCTGATGGTCTCTCGGTAGGGTACGCGCGGGGGCGAGAGCACCACGTCCACGCCGAACTTGCGTCGCAGCCGGTCGGCCATGATCTCTAAATGGGACTCGCCCATGCCCGAGATCACGGTCTGTTTGAGTTCGGGATCGCGGCGGACGCTGAACGTTGGGTCCTCTTCTGCCAGGCGGTGCAGGGCATTGCCCATCTTGTCTTCGTCGGCCTTGCTCTTGGGCTCGATCGCCATCGAGATCGCGGGCTGGGGAAACACCACCGGCGCGAGGCGGACCGGCGCGTCCTTGGAGCACAGCGTGTCCCCGGTGGCGGTCTCGGCGAGCTTGGCCACGGCGCCGATGTCGCCCGGGCCAACCTGCGGGGTGGCCTCCTGTTGCTTGCCGCGCAGGTGGTAGAGATGGCCCACCCGTTCCGTCTTGTCACGGGACGCGTTGAACACCTGGGAGTCCGACGCGAACGTCCCGCCGTATACGCGGAAGTACGACAGCCTGCCTACGTAGGGATCGGCCATGGTCTTGAAGACCAGGGCGGCGAACGGACCTGCCTCGGACGGCTCAACCGGAACCTCTGATCCGTTCCGCGGGTGCGTGCCGGAGGTCGGGCCGCGGTCGGCCGGGGAGGGCAGGAGGTCAACGATCGCCGACAGCACCTGGCTCACCCCAATCCGCCTGGTGGCGGACGCGGGCACGGCCGGCACGATCTTGCCGGCACGGACCCCGGCGATCAGGCCGCGGCGGATCTCCTCGCCGCTCAGCGTGCCGGCTTCCAGGTACTTCTCCAGCAGCGCGTCGTCGCTCTC
>JBKJJG010000010.1:0-7883 GCA_046598155.1 bacterium
TCTCGATCACCGAGACCGCTCTCGCCTACAGCCCACCGGAAGCCCTGATGGGGCGCGTGCTGGTCCGCGTGATCCTGGCCGACAAGGCCGGCAACGTCACCGATGACGAGTACGTCTTCACGACTGCCATTCCGCAGACATCCCTCATCCGCTCAGTGACGGTCAGCCCTACCACGCCACTGCGGCCGCGAGACGTCCTAACCGTCCGGATGCTCGGCGAACCCGGCGGCCAGGCCTCCTTCACGATCGAGGGTGTCGAAGAGAATATTCCCATGGCCGAAGCCGCCAATCAGCGGGGCGTCTATGTCGGCTCGTACACGATCCGGCGGCGAGAACAAGGCGCCGCGCAGAACGCGCGCATCATCGTCAGGTTGACCAAGGGCGCGGTCACGAGCCAGGCGGAAGTCGCACGGCTGATGGTCGTGGCGACCGAAGGCGTGGCGCCGCCCATCATCACCTCCCCGGCGTCTGGGACGCGTCTGGGCTCCCCGATCGTGATTCGGGGTAAGGCAACGCCTGGATATCGGGTCGAGGTGCAGGTTGACTATCAGGGCGCGTTGCTCATGATCAACCTCAAAGGCACGTATGGAAAAGTCGTGACGACCGCAGATGCCGCGGGCGACTGGACGGTGAGGATCAGCGAGACGGTGCGCATTTCCAACGCCGAACTTACGATTACGGCCGTGACCATCGACCCACTGGGCCGGCGCTCCGAGGCCGTCACAATAAGGGCGACTCTGGCCCGTGCTTGGCCATACCCTTGGCAGGGAGGAAATGCCATCGTAAGGATATCGGAGGAGCCGAACTACAAGTCCTCCTAACGGGGACAGAGAGCTAGCGGGGACACAGAGCACGCCGGTAAACCCTGGGGGGCCCGCTTCGGTGGGCCCCCCAGGGTTTGTGGATCGTGTAGGCTGCTGCCGGTTGCACGCGCCGGGAGCCTAGGAGACGGTCCCTGTTCACTGTGTCTGAGCCAAGTGTGAGCAATCTTGAGCAGACAGCGGGTGCTTGTCGTGTTACGGTCTAATTGAATGATGCAGGGAGGCGTGTGCCGTGAATCTTCTGGCCACCCGGAGGCTCAATCGTGGTTGCCTTCGCCGGGGCTTGGGCCGTACTCTGGGTCGTCCGGCTCCTGACCAGGAGTAGGGCCAGGGTCCAAGCGTGACAGGACGATCGCAGTCGGGAGTCGCAGGGCCCGCCGCGGGCCAAGGGGTCTGAGTGGTGCGCCATGTTCAGACGCTGGTACCGATCAAAGCGGTTGCGCATCGGGGGTATGGTGCTGCTGCTGATCCTGGCGGCGGCGGTGGTGGTCCCCTTCCTCGTCCCGGCCGACCGGTTCCGGCCTCTAGTCGTTCGGTTCATCGAAGGCTACACCGGGCGCAGGGTCGAGATTGATGCGCTGAGGCTCTACCTGCTGCCGACGGTCCACCTGCGGGCCGTCAACATCCGCGCGAAGAACCCCCAGGGTCTTCCCGCCGCCGACATGATGGTCGTGAAGTCAGTCGACCTCGGCGTCGCGCCCCTCGCGCTGCTTTCCCGCAGGCTGGTTGTGACGTACGTCGCCGTCAACGGTGTGCATCTGAATCTGCTTCGCGATCTCGTTGGAAGGACGAATTATGACCTTGCCCCTCCCGCGCCAGGATCATCAGGTGCCGGGCCCGGAGGTGGGGGCGCTTCCTTCCTGTCGCTTGGCCGCATCGGCGCCGTGACCATTCGGAATGTGGAAGTCGTGTTCAGCAACTACGACCAGCGCCGCCGGCAGGCCACGCCATTATTCACGCTCAGCGGACTGAACGCCAGGATTCAGAACATCCGGCCAGATGCGCCGGACTGGACGAAAACCCTGGAATTGACCTCTGACCTGCGAGGCGTAACGTTCGCCACCCCAGCATTAGCCAAGCCCGTTCAGATCCCAAAGGGAGGGTTCACGATCACGGGCGGCACCGGGCGGGGAACCATTGTGGCAGCGCTGGAAGGAATGCAAGCGGACGGCATCGTTACCGTGTCTAGCTTTGATCCCCTCTCCATCACGTTTACGGTTACCGTTCCCCAACTCGATCTCGCTCGCCTGGGCAAGCTGATCGTCAGCAGTTCGGAGGACGGTCCGGACGTCCAAGCAGCACCTCTGCCGCGCCGCCTGCTGGCGCGCGGAGAAGTGAAGGTCGGCAAGATCTTGTTTGCCCCGCTTGCGGCCCATAGCATGAATGGCCGGCTGAGCGTGTACACGAAAACCGTCCAATTGGACTCCTACACCCCCTCCTTCTATGGGGGGACCGTTCAGGGTGCGGCGGCGTTGGACTATGCTGCGTCCCACCTGCCGGCTGTTGCGACCATGAAGGCGCGTGGGATCAGCCTCGCCCTGATTGAGAGAACCGCCGCACCCCAGGCGCGAAGGATCACCGGCACGCTCGAGGCTGACCTCCACATCGCGACAGCGCTCGGACGAGATCCGGAGGCGACGCTGACGGGCGCGGGAACGTTCGCGGTGCGTAACGGGACCTTTGAGGGGCTGGACCTCAAGAGCAACCTTGCAAAGCTGGCCAGGGTCTTGCAACCCAACGTGCCCGGGGGCGCCACCCCGTTCAGCTACTTCGGCGGCGACGTTCGCATCGCGCAGCAGCGCGTGTACAGCACCTCCATTCGGTTGGAGGCCGAGGGACTAACAGCAACGGCCGGCGGCAGCTTCGGCTTCAATAAGACGCTGAACTACGCAGGGACGGGCGTGCTGACGGCCCGGACACCGGGGAGTTCGTCGTCAGGGGGCGCACCACGGTCGATGGGACGGATGCTCGGCGACATGCTGCGAGGAGCCGCGGTCGCCACTCGCCACCGCGTGCCATTCTTCGTGCGAGGCACCGCCGACGATCCCCAGTTTTCCCAATCCCG
Organism: bacterium; assembly: GCA_046598155.1. Taxonomy (GTDB): domain Bacteria; phylum Sysuimicrobiota; class Sysuimicrobiia; order Sysuimicrobiales; family Humicultoraceae; genus VGFA01. Next base: position 2,887 of record JBKJJG010000010.1, read on the forward strand.
CACCCCGCAACTCCCCCGGGACCAGAGCCCCCAACAGCCGCAGCAGCAACCCCTGCAGCCTTAACGGCTCTTCCCGCAGGACCTAGTCAAAGGACTCCGGTAAGGCCCGCGCCGCCTACCCGAGCCTCGCGGCATCGCGATGATGAACGAGGCCCGTCCCATATAACCCCAGGACGGACTGTGGATGATACAGGGGGCGGGGACCCGCTACCAGCATAGGAGCCAGGCTACGATCCGCTTCAATTTGAAGTGCCAAACGCCCTCCCCACTAGGCGTCCATGTTCCCACCCACCTCAGCGCCCTCATTCTCTGAACCTTCCGCTCGGCCTGTTCAAGCATCTGCTTGGTCGTTGTCAGTGACGCCGCCGCGCCGGATGGGGGTTCTTGTGCGTCATGCTGCCAGAGAATGGTCCTGATGGGCGAAGAGGTAGCGGAAGGGTAGCAGGCGGAGAAGCGGTGTCTGAGATGTAGTCCCGGAGCCGCCGACCGGAGTCGAACCGGCAAGCCCCGCATTACAAGTGACCCGACCTCCGCTCGTTGTTCGGGCCGCCCTCCCGATATTCGTGACACGGCGGCCCTTCAACGGTCCGGACCCCATGCTCGCCCCTCAGAGGGGGTCGGCGGTTCGAATCCGCTCGTCTCCACCAGCTATGAGTTGACAGGGACGCGGGCCAAGGCCAGCGTCCCTGTCGTCATTTCCGGGGATGTGAGGGATGTCAGGCAGGCCTGCCGGAATGACCCAGTTCCGCTGCCAGCGCCCTCGCTAGGGTCTCGTACTTCTCGTGAAGCCCTTCGCCAGTTTCCTCCTGCTCGATCCGATCGAACTCCGCCTCAACCTTCGGCTGCTCCGCGAGAGGAATAGATCTATCCGCCATCGGGAAGAGAACGTTGTCTTCCTTCCAGATGTGCTGCCGGAGCAGGTTGACGTAGCCACGCGCGTTCTCAACCACCTGGGCGCGTGCCGCCTCGTCTCCGTCCTGGAGCTGCTGCGCGGCCTCACTCATTGCGCGGGTGAGCCGCCTGCCCTCTTCGTGCTCGGCAAGCATCACGGCAACAGGGCCCTGCTGCCTGGAGAAACCGTCGGCAAACCCCCGGATGAAGTCGGCCGCGTCGAGGAAGCAGGCGAGCCTGACCGGCTGTCCCGAGGCGACCCTGGCCGAGGCGGCATCCAGGGAATCGAGAACGCCCTCGATGACGCGGTGCTCTTCCATGAGGGTGCTGGTGGCTTTCATCGCCTATATCATACTCCGGCGGGCCGGGCGCGATGACCTGTGTGCTACAATATTACGGATCCGGTCTCCTCGCCGGACTCATCAACCATGGCACACAGGCGTCCGATCCCCGACCCAGGCCGTACCCGCGCGCGGCGCCCCAGGTCCCGCAGGTCTTCCTGGAAGGGTGTCCTCCTGCTGCTGGTGCTTCTGGGCCTCGTGCTGCTGCTCGGCGGCGGCGTGGCACTGGGGGTGGCGGTCGCCGTGGGACGCCAGATCCACGACGTCTCGCGGCTGTACTCGCCTCCCAGCCAGGCCACCCGAATCTACGGCTATGACGGCGAGCTGATCGCCTCGCTCTTCCGCGAGAACCGGCAGCTCGTGCCGCTGACCGAGATCCCACCGGTCCTGCGGCAGGCCGTGCTCGCCATCGAGGACGAACGGTTCTACAACCACAGGGGCGTGGACCCGCGGGGGATTGCCCGTGCGCTGTGGCGCAACCTCCGCGAGGGCGAGCTGGTGGAGGGCGGCAGCACGATCACCCAGCAGCTTGCGCGCATGCTCTTCCTCTCGCAGGAGAGGGTGCTTAGCCGCAAGGTGGCTGAGGTCCTGCTGGCCCTCGAGATCGAGCGCCGGCTCACCAAGGAAGAGATCCTCGAGCGCTACTTGAACCAGTGCTACTTCGGGCACGGCGCCTACGGCGTCGAGATGGCCGCCCGCGTCTACTTTGGCAAGCCGGTGAGGGACGTGACGCTGCCCGAGGCCGCGATGCTGGCCGGACTGATCCGCGCGCCCTCGATCTACTCGCCGCACCGCAACCTGGCCCTGGCCCGCGGGCAGCAGGCGCTCGTGCTCTCGCGCATGGCGGCCCTGGGCTACATCAGCACGCAGGAGGCCGCCGCGGCGCGCAACGCCAAGATCGCGCTGACCCCGCCGTCCAACGCCGGCCTGGTTGGCATGCGCGCGCCCTACTTCGTCTCGATGATCCTGGCGCGCCTGCTCGAGACCTACGGCGAGGACCTGGTCTACAGCGGAGGGCTCCAGGTGTACACCACGCTGGATCCCAAGATGCAGGCCGCGGCCGAGAAGGCCGTGCGCGCAGGGATCGCCACCGCGGCGCGCCGCAAGCTGAACGTCGGCCAGGCAGCGCTGGTGGCCATGGATCCCCAGACCGGCGCGATCCGCGCCATGATCGGCGGGGTGGACTTCGCCACCAGCCAGTTCAACCGCGCCTGGCAGGCACGCCGCCAGCCCGGCTCGGCGTTCAAGATCTTCGTCTATTCCGCGGCCGTCGCACAGGGCGTGCCGCCCACGCGCGTCCTCGAAGACGAGCCGATCACGTACAAGATCCGCGGCGCTCCGGACTGGAGCCCCAAGAACTACGACGGCAAGTACTCCGGGCCCGTGACGCTGCGACGCGCGCTCGAGCGCTCGATAAACGTGCCCGCCGCGCGCATGCTCGTTGAGCTGGGTCCGGAAAGGGTCATGGAGACCGCCCGGGCAATGGGGATCGAGAGCCCGTTGCAGCCCCACCTGTCCCTGGCGCTGGGATCGGCCGACGTGACCCCGCTGGAGATGACGACCGCGGCTGCCACGCTGGCCAGCGGCGGGTTGCGCGCGCATCCGCTGGCCATTCTGAGGATCACCGACTCCCGCGGCAAGGTGCTGGAAGAGCACCGGCCCCGACGGCAGGTGGGCCTCTCACCTGAGGTCGCCTACGTGATGACCGACCTCCTCAAGGGTGTGATCGAGCGCGGCACCGGCGTGGCCGCCGGGATCGGCCGCCCGGCCGCGGGCAAGACCGGGACCACCGACGACTACCGCAACGCCTGGTTTGTGGGTTACACCCCGCACCTCGCGACCACCGTGTGGGTCGGCAACGACGACAACACGCCGATGCGCAGGGTGGTCGGCGGCATGGTGCCGGCAGAGATCTGGGCGGCGTTCATGCGGAAGGCCACCTCCCAGCACCCGCCCGGCGACTGGACGCCTCCCGAGGGCGTCGTCGTGACCACGGTCTGCGCAGGAACCTGGCAACTGGCGACGCCTGCCTGTCCTCACCCGCGGCGCGAGGTGTTTACCCGATCCGCGGCGCCCACGCGGTACGATCTCACCGGCGGCGGTCCTGTCGGTGGAGGTACGGAGTCCACCCCGCTCGCAGTGTCCGCGCCAGCCGACGGCGCGATGCTGACGCCGCCCTTCACCATCGAGGGTTCCACTGCACCCGGCGCCATGGTGACGATCATCGTGACCGCTGAGGGTGCGGGTGGAGGTGCCAGGGCGGCGGAGGTCTCGATGCAGTCCGGCGCCGCGGGCCGATTCGCCTACGAGTTCCGGCCGTCTTACCGGGCGCCCGGCACGCAGTACGTGATCACCGTCACGGCAGTTGGATTGAACGGGTCGCGGGCCTCACGGACCGTGACCGTGACCGATCCGGTCGCCGACCAGCAGGGACGCTAAGCGAGGTGCATGCGCCATGTCCGGGCATTCCAAGTGGCACAACATCAAGATAAAGAAGCAGAAGGTTGACCTGGTTCGGGGCAAGCTGTTCAGCAAGGTCTCCCGCGAGATCATGGTCGCGGCCAAGGAGGGCGGCGGCAACCCTGACGCCAACATGCGCCTGCGCGCCGCGATCGAGCGAGCCAGGGAAGCCGGAATGCCCAGCGACAACATCCACCGGGCCGTGCAGCGCGGGTCCGGGGAGCTGGCAGGCGCGGACTATGAGGCCGTTGTGTACGAGGGGTACGCGCCGGGCGGCGTGGCGGTTATGGTGGAGGCGCTGAGCGACAACCGCAACCGCACCGCGAGCGAGGTGCGCGCGGTTTTCACGCGGCACGGAGGCAACCTGGGCGGCGGTTCGGTGGCGTGGATGTTCGAGCGCCAGGGAACGGTAACCGCGGCAAAGGGCGCCCTCTCAGAGGACGACTTCCTCCTGGCGGCCCTGGAGGCAGGAGGCGAGGACGTGCGCACCACCGACGAGGCCTTCGAGGTCCTCACCGCTCCGGAAGCGGCCTTCAAGGTCAAGCAGGCCCTGGAGGCACGGGGCCTGACCGTGTCCAGCGCGGAGATTCGGATGCACCCCAGGACCACGGTCCGGGTTGAAGGCAAGGAAGCGCAGCAGGTGCTCCGGCTGCTGGACGCGCTCGAGGAGATGGACGACGTGCAGAACGTGCACGCCAACTTCGACATCCCTGACGAGATACTGCAGCAGGTTGGGTAGCGTGCCTCTTGTGATGGGGATTGATCCCGGCTTGGAACACACCGGGTACGGCGTCCTTCAAGGCGGGGGCTCCCGCCCCAGGGTCCTCGAGATGGGAGTGCTGACGACGGCGCGCGGCGGCGAGTTGATCGTCCGCCTGCAGCACCTGCACGAGGACGTTCTGCAACTGCTGCGCGAAGCGGAGCCCGAGTTGGTGGTCCTCGAGGATCTGTTCGCGCACCCCCGGTTCCCCAGGACCGCCATTGTGCTGGGACACGCGCGCGGCGTCATCTGCCTGGCCGTGGCCGCCTCACGGGCCCGGATGGTGACGCTGGCGCCGAGCGTGGTGAAGCGCGCGGTGACCGGTTCGGGCCGGGCCACGAAGTCCCAGGTCCAGGAAGCCGTGCGCGCACTTCTGGGGTTGCGCCGCCTGCCCGAACCGCACGCTGCCGACGCCCTGGCGCTCGCGTACGCAGGGCTGGCGCGCCTGCGGACGGTGATGCGGTGATCCGGTTCCTGCGCGGGCGCGTGCTGCGTCGCGGCGAGGGGGCGATCGTGCTCGAGGTCGGCGGCGTGGGCTACGAGGT
>JBKJJG010000096.1:0-2808 GCA_046598155.1 bacterium
GACCCCGAACCCGCGCATGGCGCCGGCGGGCGGGTTGTTCGTAAACACCGCCTTTGACTCAACGTCCACGTTCGGCACGCGGTACGGGCCGCAGGCGTGGCCCGCCGCCCGCTCCAGGACCTTGTCGCCGACGCTAGCGTAGGCGCCGGTGTCCCCCACGATACGCGCGCGCACCGCGACCAGGCGGCCTTCCGCGTCGCAGCCGACCGCGTACTCCATGGTCATGGGATGGCGCTTGGGGTGGAACCGGATGCTTTCCCGCCGCGACAGCGCCAGCAGCACGGGCCGGTCGGCCATCAGGGCCAGCAGCGAGGCGTGCGCCTGGATGCTCAGATCCTCCTTGCCGCCGAAGCCGCCGCCGCTGGAGACCAGCGTGACCCGGACCTTTTCCTGTGGGAGCGCGAGCACCGATGCCACCTGCCGACGCTCCTCCCAGATGCCCTGCCCCTGCGAGAAGAAGTGCACGCCACCGTTGCCTGAAGGCACTGCCAGGCAGGCCTCCGGTTCGAGAAATGCGTGCTCGATGGTCTGGGTGCGGAAAGTCTCCGCGGCGACGAATGCCGCGTCTGCGAGCGCCGTGCCGGCGTCGCCGAGCTTCACCTTCGTCACGGAGAGCAGGTTGCCCATCTCGTGAATCTGGGGCGCGCCCGCATCCAGCGCCTCGAACGGATCGGTCACCGGGGGCAGCACCTCGTACTCCACCTCGACGAGGGCCGCGGCCGCGCGGGCGGCGGACCTGGACTCGGCCGCTACGACCGCCAGGACGTCCCCGACGTAGTTTGTGACTTCGCCCTCGGCCACGAACTGCCGCCAGTCACTGAAGATCAACCCCTGCCGGCGATCTCCGGGCACGTCGCGCCAGGTGGCCACCGCGACGACGCCGGGATAGGCGCGCGCCTTCGAGGTGTCAATGCGCAGGATCTTCGCCCGGGGGTGATCGGACCACCGCACGGCGCCGTGGAGCATGCCGGGCACGCGCATGTCGGCCACGAACGGCTTCTGGCCCAGCGCCAGCTCGCGGCCCTGGTACCGGGCGGTGCGTGATCCCACCCTGCCGCTGCGATCGGGTGCGGGAACCGGTTCCCCGCGCCGCGCGGCGGCGGCGTAGCTGATGGCGTCAATGATCTTGATGTAGCCCGTGCACCGGCAGAGGTTGCCGGCCAGGGCCCGGGTGATCTCATCGCGGGATGGATTGGGGTTGCGGGTCAGGAGGGACTCGGCCTTCATCACGATGCCCGGGGTGCAGAACCCGCACTGAGACGCGCCGGAGACGACGAAGCAGTCCGCCCACTGCGCGCGGTGCTCCTCGGGCAGTCCCTCCAGCGTGGTGACGCGCTTCCCGGCCACCCGGGAAGCTGGCTGCGCGCAGGAGACGACGGCCCTGCCGTCCACCAACACCGTGCAGGCGCCGCACGAGCCCTCTGGCGCGCACCCGTCCTTCATCGAGGTCAGGCCGCACTGCTCGCGGAGCACCTCCAGCAGGCTCGCGCCCTCGCGGACTTCCAGCGAGATCTGCCGTCCGTTGAGCGTGAACTCCACCGCGGTCAACCTAAGGTGATGCGCGTGCCGGTCTCTCCGCGCAGCGCCCGCTCCAGGTTTTCGGGGTTGGTGATCAGCGCCTCGCCCCCGCCCCGCTCCAGGTACCCGATGACCGCTTCCATCTTGGGCGCCATGCTGCCCTTCGCGAAGTGCACGCCCTCGGCCAGGTACTCCTTGGCCTGGGACAGCGTCATCTGCCGGATCGTCTGCTGATTGGGCTTGCCGAAGTTGAGGGCTACCTGTTCCACCGCGGTGGTTATCACGAAGAGGTCGGCGCCTATGACGGTGGCCAGCAGCGACGACGCCAGGTCCTTGTCAATAACAGCGGCCACGCCCCGCAGGTTGCCTTCCGCGTCGGCTACCACGGGGATGCCGCCCCCGCCCACGGTGATGACCACGAACCCCTCACCGATCAGGCGCTTGACCGCTTCTTCCTCAACGATGCGGATCGGGACGGGCGAGGCCACTACCCGCCGCCAGCCTCGTCCGGCGTCCTCGACCACGCTCCAGCCTTCCTCTTCGCGCCGGCGCCGGGCCTTCTCCGCGTCCATGAACGAGCCGATCGGCTTGGTCGGCTTCTGGAATGCGGGATCGTCCGCGCTCACCTCAACCTGCGTTACCACGGTCACGGCGTCCTTCTTCAGGCCGAGCCGGCGGAACTCGTTGTACAGGTTCTGCTGGAGCGCATAGCCGATGGCGCCCTGGCTGTCCGCGCCGCAAACGTCGAGCGGCACCTCGTGCAGCTCGTGGGCGGCCAGCTCCGACCGGCGCAGGATGAAACCGACTTGAGGTCCGTTGCCGTGCCCGATCGTCACGTCCCAGCCGTCCCGGATCATGCCGGCGATGTGCCGGCTGGTTTCGGTGACGGCGCGGTACTGGTCCTCCACCGACTGATGCTGTGAGTCCTTGATCAGCGAGTTCCCGCCGATCGCCACTACCGCGGTTCGCCTGGCCATGCGTACTCCTCCTGGCTAACTCATTGTCAGGGCCATCACGGCTTTCTGGCCGTGCAGGCGGTTCTCGGCTTCATCGTAGACCACCGACTGGGGCCCATCAATGACCGCATGGCAATGGCCGGCGAGGATGCGATCTACATGCATCCCCTGCCCGCCGACCGTAACATCGAGGTCACCGATGCGGTCATTGATGGGCCCCAGTCGGTTGTCTACGATGAGGCCGAGAACCGCCTGCACGGCCAGAAGGCCGTGATGGCCCTGACAATGAGTTAGCCAGGAGGAGTACGCATGACCAGGCGAACCGCGGTAGTGG
>JBKJJG010000103.1:0-4099 GCA_046598155.1 bacterium
TCGAGACCCGCCTGGTGGGTAACGCCTGCCACCTGGACGCGAGCATGGTGCGGGCCGCGCTCGGTCGCCTGCCGCTGGCGGACGTGCAGGTCCTCCTCATCGAGAACGTTGGGAACCTGGTCTGTCCCGCGGCGTACGACGTCGGCGAGCACCTGCGCGTCGTGGTGGCCAGCGTGCCCGAGGGCGACGACAAGGCGTACAAGTACCCGTCCACGTTCGCCAGGGCGGACGCGGTGGTCCTGAACAAGGTGGACCTCGCGCCGGTCACCGAATTCTCGCTTGAGGCCTTCACGGCCGGCCTGCGCGAGGTAACCGCGGCGCCGCTCTTCCCGATTTCGGCGCGCACGGGAGAGGGTCTGGCAGGATGGATTGCATGGATCGAGGCGCGGCACGCAAGTCACGCAGGCGATGCGGCCCGCTCCGCAGCCGCCACCGGTCAGGGTCCGGCGGTGGCGGACGGTACGCGGACGGGCTAGTCACGGGAGGCGACATGGAGCCATACTCTTTGGCCGAAGTACTACGCTCCACGCAGTTGTTTGGGGCGCTGGAGCCACGGCTGATCGAAAAGCTGGCCGCGATTGCGTCGGAGGTCGCCTGGGCCGATGGCCAGGTCGTATTCCGCGAGGGCGAGGCGGATGACAAGCTGTACCTGGTGGTTGAGGGGCTCGTAGCTTTAGAGATGTACATCCCCAACCGCGGCCGCGCTACGATCTTGACCGCCGGCCCGCACGAGATCTTCGGGTGGTCGGCGGCCGTGCCGGTTGTCGGGAAGAAGACCGCCAGCGCGCGTGCGCTGCAGCCGACGCGGGCCATCGCAGTGGACGCAGACGCACTGTGCGCGGCCTGCGAGCAGGACCACGACCTCGGATACTACTTCTATCGTATTTTGGCGAACGTCATCGCCAGCCGCCTGACCGCGACACGCCTGCAGCTCCTGGACGTGTACGCGGTGGGCAAGGGAGGGTGAGGGACGGTTGATGACTGAGCAGATACCTCTACTTGGCGGGCAGGTGGTCATCTCCAAGCCCGCCCTGCAACAGATCTTCGATGCGTTGCGCGCGGCCGGCTACAGTCTGGTCGGTCCGACCGTGCGCGAGGACGCCATCGTGTACGACGAGATCGCGCACCTGGCCGATCTCCCAGTCGGGTGGGCCGATGAGCAGGCGCCGGGCGCCTACCGGCTTCATCGTCGGGACGATCAGGCGCACTTCGGGTTCGTTGTCGGCCCGCATTCGTGGAAGAGGTATCTGTACCCACCTTCGCTGCGGCTCTTCTCCACGCGCCGGAACGGGGACGGGTTCAGCGTCGAGACGAGCGACGATCCCCCACCCAGGTATGCCTTCATTGGCGTGAGAGGGTGCGAACTGGTGGCCATTGCCGTGCAGGACCGGGTGTTCCTCGAGGGTCCGGTCGCGGAGCCGCACTACAAGGCCCGCCGCGAGCGCGCCTTCATCCTGGGCGTGAACTGTACCGAGCCCGGCGGCACCTGCTTCTGCGCCTCCATGAAGACCGGCCCCCGGTGTTCGTCCGGCTTCGACCTTGCCCTCACCGAGCTGGACGACCTATTCCTGATCGAGGTCGGCTCGGCGCTCGGCGCGCAGATGCTGTCCGGGGTTGAGTGGCGGCCGGCCGGCGCCTTCGAGCTGAGCCGCGCCCGGCAAGCGATGGCCGAGGCCTTGACGCGCATGGGCCGGGGACTCAACACCTACAACCTGCCCGAGCTGCTCTACGACAACCTGGAACATCCCCAGTGGGCAAACGTGGCGGAGCGCTGCCTCTCCTGTGCCAACTGCACCATGGTGTGTCCCACCTGCTTCTGCTCTGACGTGCAGGAAGTAAGCGATCTCGCCGGCGAGACCGCCGCGCGGGTGCGCGTGTGGGACTCCTGCTTCAATCGCGAGTTCTCGTACGTGTTCGGGGGACACCTGCGGCCCAACACCCGCGCCCGGTACCGCCAGTGGCTCACGCACAAGCTGGCGTCGTGGACGGACCAGTACGGTGTCTCGGGATGCGTGGGGTGCGGTCGGTGCATCACGTGGTGCCCGGTGGGCATTGACCTCACCAAGGAACTCGCAGCGATCAGAGGGGAGAGCCAGTCATGACACCTGCCACCGGTCATCCCATGGTGCCGCAGCCGGCGGCGATTACCCGCGTGCAGCCCGAGGCGCAAGGCGTCACGACCTACACGCTGGAATTCAGGGACCCGGCCGTGCGCGAGGCGTACCGCTTCCGCCCCGGCCAGTTCAACATGCTCTACCTGCCCGGCATTGGGGAGTCGGCCATCTCCGTCAGTTCGGATCCGGCCGAGCCCGCAGCCCTGCGTCACACGATCCGCATCGCCGGCAACGTCACCCAGGCCATCTCCCGGATGGAGGCCGGCGGCGTGATCGGCGTGCGCGGTCCCTACGGCAGCTCCTGGCCCGTGGACCGGGCCGTCGGCAACGATCTGATCATCGTGGCCGGAGGCATCGGCCTGGCCCCGCTGCGCCCGGCGATCTACCACATCCTCCGGCACAGGGCCGACTACGGCAAGGTCACGATTCTGAACGGCGCGCGCGTGCCGGCCGACCTGCTCTACCCGCAGGAGTACGACACCTGGCGCGGCCACGACATCGAGGTTGCGGTCACGGTGGACCGCGCCGACGAGACCTGGAAGGGCCGCGTGGGCGTGGTGCCAATCCTGTTCTACGCGCTGCGGCCCGATCCCAAGCGCACAACCGTTCTGGCCTGCGGCCCGGAGATCATGATGCACTTCGTTGTCTACGAGGCGCTGGCGCGCCGCATCCCAAAGGAGCGGATCTTCCTGTCGCTAGAGCGCAACATGAAGTGCGCCGTTGCCTTCTGCGGCCGCTGCCAGTACGGCCCGACCTTCCTGTGCAAGGATGGGCCGGTGATGAGCTACGACCGCATCGAGCCGTTCTTCACCGTGGAGGAGTTCTGATGGCCACCCCCAAAAAGCGCAAGCCCAGCCTGGCGGTGTTCAAGTTCGCCTCGTGCGATGGCTGCCAGCTTTCGCTGCTGGACTGTGAGGACGAGCTGCTCGCCGTGGCAGAGGCGGTGGAGATCGCCTACTTCGTCGAGGCCCGCCGCCGTGCCCTCGCCGGCCCCTACGACGTGACCCTGGTCGAGGGCTCGGTTACGACCGAGGAGGAAGTGGAGCGTATCAAGGAGGTTCGCCGCCAGTCCGGGCTGCTGGTGACCATCGGCGCGTGCGCCACCGCCGGCGGCATTCAAGCCCTGCGCAACTGGGCGGACGTGGAGGAGTTCACCCGGGTCGTCTACGCCAGCCCGGAGTACATTCACACCCTGGACCGCTCGCGTCCGGTCAGCGACTTTGTGCCGGTGGACTTCGAGCTGCGAGGCTGTCCCATCAGCAAGCAGCAGCTTGTGGACCTGGTCACCTCGCTGCTGATCGGGCGCAAGCCGTCGGTCCCGGAACACGCGGTGTGCAACGAATGCAAGCGACGCGGGACGGTCTGCGTGATGGTGGCGCAGGGGATCCCGTGCCTGGGTCCGGCCACGCAGGCCGGGTGCGGGGCGATCTGCCCGGCCTACAACCGGGGGTGCTACGGGTGCTTCGGCCCGATGGAGCTACCCAATCCGGCCGCGCTGGGCGCCCGCTTCATCGCGCTCGGACAGACCGCTCGTGAGGTCAGCCGCGCCTTCCGAAGCTTCAACGGTTACTCACCGGCCTTCCGGGCAGCCAGTGAGCAGTTCGAAAAGGACGCCATCCCAAGATAGCCGGGGGAGAGAGGCAATGGCCGAGAGACGCATAAACGTAGACTACCTGGCCCGCGTCGAGGGTGAGGGCGCGCTGCGGGTGAAGATAAAGGACGACCGCGTCACCGACGTGCAGCTCAACATCTTCGAGCCGCCACGATTCTTCGAGGCGTTTCTGCGCGGCCGCACTCCGCAGGAGACCGTGGACATCGTAGCCCGGATCTGCGGCATTTGCCCGGTGGCCTACCAGATGAGCGCCGCCCACGCGCTGGAGAAGGCCCTGGGCGTGACCCCCCCGCCCGGCGTGCGCGCCCTGCGCCGGCTGCTCTACTGTGGCGAGTACATCGAGAGCCACGTGCTGCACATCTTCATGCTGCAC
>JBKJJG010000112.1:0-3485 GCA_046598155.1 bacterium
AACCGCTGCAGCCACTCCCAGCGCGAGAACTGCGCGATCGTCCCTGGGAACTGCAGTACCGAGATCGCGAAGATGATGGGAATGACGCCGGCCTGGATCAGGCGCATGGGCAGGTGCGTGGATTGCCCGCCGTAGACCCGCCGTCCCACGACGCGCTTGGCGTACTGGACAGGGATCTTGCGTACCGCCTGGGTGATGAACACCACCGCGACGATGCTGGCCAGAATGATCACGATGTCCAGAAGGAACTTCCAGACTGCCACCTCGCCCGCGCGTACCAGCGTGAGCGTCTGGGCGCTCTGCGCGGGCAACCGGGCCACGATGCCGCCGAAGATAATTAGCGACACACCGTTGCCCACCCCGTACTCGGTCATGATCTCACCCATCCAGGTGAGCAGCATGGTCCCGGCGGTAAGGGTGATGATGATGGTGGCCATGATCAGCGGCCGGGGATCTAGGATGGCTCCCTGGCTCCGGATGAGGTAGACCTGCCCGACGCCCTGCAGCACTGCCAGGACCACGGTCAGGTAGCGCGTGTACATCCCTATCTGGCGCCGACCGGCCTCACCCTCCTCGGTGGCCATCTCCTTCAGGCGCGGGAAGACTACCCGCAGCAGGCTGAAGATGATGGAGGCGGTGATGTACGGGAAGACGCCCAGTGCGAAGATGGCAAAGTTGGAGAGCGCCCCGCCGACGAACAGGTCGAGGAAGCTGAACAGGCTGCCCTTCTGCTTGAACAGGTTCTCGATGGCAGCGACGTTCACGCCGGGCACCGGCAGATGGGCCCCAAGCCGGTAGAGAGCCAGCATGACGGCCGTGAAGAGCAGCCGTCGCCGCAGATCTGGGATCCGCAGCGGGTTGGACATCGAGCGGACCTGGATCACCGGCCGATCACCTCGGCGCGGCCGCCCGCGGCCTCAATCGCCCGGCGCGCGCCCGCCGTGAAGGCCTGCGCCCGGACGGTCAGCGGATGCGCCAGCCGGCCGGTGGCCAGGACCTTTACCCGGCCCGCGCCCACGATCCCGGCGCGCCGCAGCAGTATCGGCGTAACCTCGCTCCCCGCCGGGAACCGGTTGAGGTCGCGCAGCCGAACCTCCTGCATCGCGGGCCTGGGCCCGCCGCCGGTCATGTTGCTGCCGGCGCCGCGCACTCCGCGACGGAACGGCAGGCGCTTGATCAGCGGCGTCTGCCCTCCCTCAAACCCGGGGCGCGGCCCAGAGCCCGAGCGGGCCTTCTGGCCCTTGCGGCCCTTGCCGGAGTACACTCCACGGCCAGAGCCCAGCCCCCGGCCCACCCGACGGCGACGCCTGTGCGCGCCGCGCGGTGGCTTCAACCCTCCCAGCATCGGCATCGTGCCCCCCTGCGGTTCCTGCCCCTCAGCCCGGCGATCCACGCGTGCCATCCTAGGCCCTCCGGGCCGCGGACTCGATCGGCCGGCCGCGCAGGCGCGCCGCCTCCTCCGAGAGACGCAGCGCGTCCAGCCCGGCCAGCGTTGCGCGGGCTACGTTGATGGAGTTGGTGGAACCCAGTGCCTTGGTCAGGATGTCCTTGATCCCAGCGGCCTCCAGCACCGCCCGTACGGCGCCCCCGGCTATGACCCCGGTTCCCCGCGAGGCCGGCCGCATAAGGACGCGCGCTGCCCCGTAGGCGCCCACGATCTCATGTGGAATCGTGGTGCCGTTCCGGCGGATCTTCATCAGCCCCTTCTTGGCATCCTCAACCGCCTTGCGGATCGCATCGGGCACCTCGGAGGCCTTCCCCAGGCCCACCCCGACGTGCCCGTCCTCGTCACCGACGACCACAAGGGCGCTGAACTTGAACCGCTTCGCGCCCTTCGTCACCTTGGCGACGCGGTTGATGAAGACCGCCTTCTCAACGGTCAGGTTAACGGACGATGGATCGATGCGTTGCGGCACGTCACTCCTCCAGAGACACTAGAACTGCAGCCCGGCCGACCGCGCCGCCTCTGCCAGCGCCCGGATGCGACCATGGTAGAGGTACCCGCCTCGGTCGAAAACCACTGCGGCAATGCCTTTGGCCAGGGCGCGCCGGGCCAGCACCTCGCCCACCACCGTGCTGGCCTCCGTCTTCTTCTTGGCGGCGATCTGCGGGCGTACCTCGGGATCCAGCGTCGAGGCCGACACCAGCGTCCGGCCGGTCTGATCGTCAATCACCTGCGCGTAGATCTGCTTCAGGCTGCGAAAGACGGACAGGCGTGGGCGGGCGGCCACGCCGGCCAACCGCCGCCGGGAACGCATGTGCCGCCGGCGTCGAAGCGCGTTGCGATCGGGTAGAGTGTACATCGCGTTCTCTCTGACCTCCCTACGCCTTCCCGGCTGTGCGCCCGGCCTTGCCGGCCTTCAGGCGCAACCGTTCTCCAGCGTACCGGATTCCTTTGCCCTTGTAGGGGTCTGGGCGCCGGACGGCCCGCAGGGTGGCCGCGAACTGCCCCACCGCTTCCTTGTCGTTGCCGGCCACCGAGATCCGGTTGGGTTGCGGGATCACCAGCTCTACTCCCTCGGGCGGGGTCAGCTCGACGGTGTGAGAATACCCCACTTGAAGCACCAGCCCACGCCCCTGCTTGGTGGCCCTGTATCCGACGCCGTGGATCTCCAGGTCAATCCTGAAACCCTCCACCACGCCCTTCACCATGTTGGCGATCAGCGCACGGGTCAGCCCGTGCAGCGCGCGGTGGAACTTCTGCTCGGTCGGCCGCCCAACCGTCACGGCGCCGCCCTCGACCGCAACGCGCATGTCGGGGTGGATCTGGCGGACGAGGTGCCCTTTGGGACCGCGCACCTCGACGGTCCGGCCGCTTACGGTGACGTCTACGCCCGTGGGCAGGGTGACGGGCATGCGCCCGATGCGTGACATGGCTACTCCCTCCCCGCCCCGTGACTACCAGACATAGCAGATGACCTCCCCGCCCAAGCCCGTCTGGCGGGCCTCCTTGTCGGTCATGATCCCGCGGGACGTTGACAGGATTGCCACGCCCAGCCCGCCCCTCACCCGGGGGACGGCCAACCGCTTCGCATAGATCCGCAGTCCCGGCCGGCTTACGCGCCGGATACCGATTAGGATCTGCTGACGCTTGGGACCATAGCGGAGCAGCAGTCGCAACTGGCTCTGCGGCTGGCGCTCGACGACCTGGAAGTCGGCGATGAACCTCTCTGCCTTCAGAATCCTGGCGATCTCCAGCTTCATCCGGCTGGTCGGAATAAGGACATTGTCGTGCTTGGCGGCGTTCGCGTTCCGCAGCCGGGTTAGCATGTCCGCTATCGAATCCGTGACCACTCCACCCACGGGGTTACCCTCCTTACCAGCTTGCCTTCACCATGCCAGGGATCTCGCCCCGGTACGCCAGCTGCCGCAGACACAACCGGCACAGCCCCAGGCGCCGGTAGACGGCGCGGGGCCGGCCGCACCGGCGGCACCGGCTGTACTTGCGCACGGCAAACTTCGGCGTGCGCTTCCATTTCTCAAGC
>JBKJJG010000149.1:0-3214 GCA_046598155.1 bacterium
CAGGACCGCGGGCGCGTTGATCGAGCTCACCGAGGAAGGCGCAGACGCCAGGCTTCTCTGACGCCAGCTTTGCTCCTTGAGCATCGAGCGGTCCTCTTCGGCCATCTTCGAATGCGCCCAGATCTCCTCAACGGTGCGGCTGGACTGCGCCGCGGCCATCTCCACTCCCAGGTCAGGCGCGCATGCCTTGCAGAGGCCCTTCTGGCCGCAGTTCCGCACCGGTTGCAGTTGACCTCGAACTGGAAGCCACGACTGGTGCTCAGGTCGGAGCAGTTGCTGGTGAACTCGATCTTCTCGCTCATGTGATCACCCCTCCATCGAGGCGCGTCACCGGGGCTGCCGCGGGCAGCCCCTCGGCCGCCCAGCCGATGCCCAGATCCAACAGCTTGCCGTGCGTGGGCACGCCCGTCTCCTCGTCCCAACCCATCATCCCGTAGAAGGTGCGCACGGCATGGCGGAACTTCTCGGGGTCTATGCCGCCGTTCTTCAGAGCGCCCGCGCGGGTGGGACCAAACATCCGCTTGGGCAGGCCGTCCTGGGCTGAGGTGATCCCCTCGCGGATGTTGAAGACGCGGCCCAGGGTGGCGACCCGTTCTCCCAACTTCAACGCCTCGTGCGTGGTGTAGGACCAGCCGGTAACCGCGCGCACGATCTCCGCGAGCTGGTCAATGCTCCAGGGGACGAACTGGCAGCAGACCACCGAGTCCAGGAAGAGGTTCCAAAGATGGGCGGCCTTCTGAGACGCGATCTTCTCGTTGGACAGGTCGTTGGCAGGCAGGGGCCGGGTAGCGCCCATGCCGCGCAGGTGCTCGAAGGCCGGCGACTCCTGCATGTAGGCCGTGTCGTGCATGCCGGCGCAGTGGTCTGCGCCCTGGGCCTCGACGGCATAGATGACGCCCAGACCTTGCTTGACGCGGGGCTCGTGCATTGGGATCTCCAGCCCCTTCACGTGCATGGCAAACGCCTCGGCCCCGCGACCCAGCTTCTGAGCCGCCCGCATTGTTCCCTCGGCCAGGAGATCGCCGATGCCCTGGCGGTGGGCGATCAGCTCCACCATCTGCAGCATGGCCGCGGCATTGCCGAACTTGAGTTCGATGCCGCCGGTGTCGCGTGTAGTGAGGATCCCGTTCTCGAAGCACTCCATGGCGAAGCCGATGGAGACGCCCAGGGAGATGGTGTCCAGGCCGTAGAGATTGGCCAGCTCGTTGGCCTTAGTAACGTGGGCCAGGTCGTCCACGCCACAGGTCGGGCCCAGGGAGGCAAGTGACTCGTACTCGGGGCCGCCGTTGCGCTTGCTGACGTTCCAGGGCTCGCCGATCTCCACGACCTTCTTGCAGCGGACCGCGCAGGCAGCGCAGCCGTCCATGCCCTTGCCGTAGGTCTCCAGCACCGCGTCGGCGGTCACCTTAGCGGTACCCTCGAAGAAGTTGACGCCGAAGTTGTAGGAAGGCAGATTGCCGATCTCGTTGCTCGCCAGCATCATGGCGGAACCGCCGGTGCCCCGTTCGTGGAGCTTGTTGGCGAATCCGATGGGGTTGTCGTTGAACCCCTTGTTCATCGTCTGGGTCAACGCGCGGATCCTGGCCGGGTCGGCCACGTCGGGGTTCCAGCTACCGCTGGCAGCGATGGCCTTCAGGTTCTTGGAGCCCATGACGGCGCCCAGGCCTCCGCGGCCAACGGCTTCCCTCAGATCGTTCATGATGCAGGCGAAACGAACGAGGCGCTCGCCCGGAGGGCCGATGGCGGCCGTGCGAATGGTCCGGTCACCCGTCTCGGCGGCGATGGCGTCCTGGGTTTCCAGAACCGTCTTGCCCCACAGGTGGGAGGCGTCGCGGATCTCCACTGCCTGGTCCGTCACCAGGAGATAGACAGGCCGGTCGGCCCTCCCATCCACAACAACGGCATCGTAGCCGGCCTTCTTAAGGGCCATGGGGAAAAAGCCGCCAGCCTCGCTCTTGGAGTAGCCGCCGGTGAGGGGAGACTTGGCGCCCACGCAATCACGCGTGGCGCCGGGCATCGCCAGGCCGGTCATGGGACCGAGGGCGAATATCAGCTTGTTCAGCGGATCGAAGGCGTCGACGCCCTTGGGTACCTCCTTGAGCAGGAAGTAGGACACGAAGCCGGCCCCCCCGAGGTAGGTGCGATAGAAGCTCTCGTCAGGCCGGTCCACGGTGATCTTTCGAGATGTGAGATCCACCCTGAGGATTTTGCCGGCAAACCCGCGCATTGTCAGAGCCTCCCTGAAACGATTAGTCAGAACCCCCTGCGATCGGGGCAAAGACCAGCAGAAGATCCCCCTCCCCAAGGGGATGCGTGTCCTCCACAAGCTGGCCCGCGATGCTGGCGCTCCACGGTTCGTCGTCCGGCACGCCCACGGCGCGGAGAGCATCGGCCACCGTGCTGCCAGGGCACAGCTCGAGCGTTGTAGATCGCTCGCCCTTGGGCAGGCGATTGCGGAACGGGATCATCACCTCGATCGTGATCCGCATGGTCTGGCGCGCTGGTTTAACTCTTCGACGGTGGAGGTCGCGATCCCCTCAAGACTATCGTTGCTTTGCCAGGCGACGAAGGCCATCTCTCCGGGGTACGTGGTTGCCAGTTCGACCCTCTGGGTGTAGAATCGGACGTGAAATGCGTACACATGGACACAATAAGCGTACACATGGACGGGAACCGCGTCTATTCGGTTCCCACCCGCTTGATGTGCTGGCCTCCAAGCCGGTGGTCCGATTGCTCCGCTACCTCATCACCCACCCCGGGGAGATTACGGGTCGCCATCTAGCCAGCGCCTCGGGGGTACACCACTCTGTGGCGCGGCAGGCACTGGAGCGACTGACCCGGGAGGGCCTCCTCGAGCGGCGTCGCGTTGGGACGGCCTACCTCTACTCCTTGAACCGGAACAATTACGTCGCGGCCGAGATCCTGGCCCCGGCCTTCAGCAGCGAGGCGCGCTGGCTGGAACGACTCGGCAAGGAAATCGTAAGCGCCCTCCGACCATCGGCGGAGTCGGTGGTCCTGTACGGCAGTTGGGCCCGCGGCACTGCAGCCCCGAGAAGCGATGTTGACGTGCTCGTGGTGGCGACGGATGCGGCCGGGCGCGAGGCCATCGAGCGACGTGCCGACGATGTGCGCGGGCGCCTCAGCGAACGCTTCGGCCGATTCGTTTCCCTGCTGGTGATAACCGCCGAAGAGGTGCGGAAGAAGCTGCGGAGAG
>JBKJJG010000187.1:0-1669 GCA_046598155.1 bacterium
CAGCGCGCGCACCACGCTGATCGCCGGGGTAAACGGGGTGAACGCCTCCACATCTCCCAGTTCGGCCCGCATCCGCTCGAACGACCAGTAGAACCTGGGAAGCCGCGCGGCCCTCACCGCCTCCCAGGCGCGAGCGGAAACGCCGACCAGCGCCACCCCGGGCGGCGCCATGAGCGCCTTCTGCGACGCGGTGATCACCACGTCAACTCCCCACTCATCGGTGCGCAGCTCGACCGCGCCCGCGGAGCTGACCGCGTCCGCAACCACCAGCGCCGGCCACTCGCGCACAACCGATGCGATCGCTGCCAGGTCATTGCGCACGCCGGTCGAGGTCTCGCTGTGCGCCACCAGGACCGCCCGCGCGTCCGGAGTCTCCTGGAGCGCCCGGCGTACCGCCTCGGGGTCGGCGGCCTGCCCCCAGGGCACCTCTACCCGGTTCACCTTGACCCCGAAGGCCTCGGCTATCTCAGCGAACCGCACGCCGAACGCGCCGCCGCACACCGCCACCACCGCATCCCCTGGAGAGCAGAGATTGACGATCGCCGCCTCCAGCCCTCCGGTGCCCGAGGCCGCGAAGGGCAGGATGGTGCTGCGCGTGAGCAGGACGCGCTTCATTGCCTCCAGCGTCTCGGCCAGCAGGCGCGCGAACTCCGGGGTGCGGTGGCTGACCATCTGGCTCGCAGAGGCCGCCAGCACCTCGTCGGGAAGCGGGGTGGGACCAGGGATGAGCAGGTACTGCCGCACGATCAACCTCCTGGACCGGCGCAAGAACCGGCAAGAAACAGAAAGCCCCGTCTCGTCAGAGACGGGGCGGGTTCCCGCGGTGCCACTCTGTTTCCAGGGCGTCGAAACGCCCGGCCACTCATGGCGCTGTACCGGGCGCACCCGGGGGCTTGGGCCGGCCGCTGCCCTACCGTTTCAGGAAGCCGGCGTTTGCCCGCTGCTCAGGAGGGGATTCGACCGCGGTCCCGACCGGCTCGCACCATCCGCCGGCTCTCTCGATCAGACGGACCCGCGCCTACTGGTCTCCGTCATCGCCTTCTGGAGCGTGTTTGACTCATAGTAGCACCAGACCCCTGGCCGGACAAGCCCGGCCTACGGCAGCCCGGTCTACGAGGCCATCACCCGCGCCATGATCTTCAGACCAATCTCCATCGCCTTCCACGGCTTGCCCGCATGGAACGGCTCGCCTGCGCCAAACCGCCACGGCAGATAGATCCCAAGGAGCTTCTTCCCGAGCCGCCAGGGGGCCGATGACCCGACCCTGTAGAGCGCCATCGCGTCGGGGTGCACCTCGACGGGTCGCTCTGGGTCCCCGGTCAGACGCAGCGGCACCTGCGCAAAGGTGGCCTTGTCGAACTGCTCCATTACGCACATGCTGACGGGCTGGAACTCGAATGCCGGCGTGGTCCCCAGAACCTGCGAGGCCAGGTGCTCCGCGGCCGCATCCGCCTGGAGGAAGGCCAGGAAGGCCTGCTTTATCGGGAAATCCCCGGCATCCCCCGCGGCATAGACGTTGGGATATCCCGCAACCTGGCGCGTCCCCGGGTCGGTCTGCAGGAATCCCCGCTCATCGGAGGGCAGGCCGGGGAATGGTGTCGCGGCAATGTATGGAGGGAACGAGATCAGGAGGTCGTACGGGAGGCGCCGGCCGTTCTTGTACGTGACC
>JBKJJG010000199.1:0-2948 GCA_046598155.1 bacterium
CAACGCAGGTTCAGGCCACCTCCGTTGATGTAGGCCAGCGAGTACCACATTCCCTCCGGCACCAGGCGGGCGGTGAACAGGGTCCGGTGCGCCACGTCAGGGGCGAACCGATCGGTGCAGATCGCCAGCACGGACGCGGTGCCCGCGACGTCGAACACCAGGCCCGGCTCCACCATGGCGGCGCCCAGCATCCCGGCGGCTTGGTCCCCGCATCCGGCCGCGATGGGCGTGCCTGCCAGGAGCCCGGTGGCTGCCGCCGCCTCCGGCGTCAGGTGGCCGATGATCTCCCAGGGCCGGACGATTCTCGGCAGCTTCGCCGGGGGAACCCCGAAGAGGCCGCACAGCTCGTCCGACCACTTGGCCTGCTGGGTGTCGGAGAGACAAGAGAAGTGGAGGTACGTGTAGTCCATGAACGCGTCGGCGCCGGAGAGGCCAGCCATGCGCCCTGCAACGTAGCCTCCCGGGACCACGAACTTTGCGACCCGGGCGAAGGCATCCGGGTGTTCGTGCGCCAGATGCAGGATCTTGGGCCCGTGGGAGTAAGTTGGCGGCCCGCCGGTCAGGCGGACGATCTGCTCCTCATGGGGCCGCATCGCGTCAATGTAGGGCCCGCATCGGGTATCCAGCCAGGAGTCGTACGGAGTCGGCGTGCCCCAGTGCGCGTCAACCGTTCCGATCCCGGCCATCTGGCCGTCGAAGGACAGCCCTGCGACCTCCCCGGGGGCGACGCCGCTGCGTTCGACGCAGGCGCGGATCGTGCGCACCGCGGCGCCATAGAGATCCTCCGGATCCTGTTCCACCCACCCGGGCCTCGGTTGGATCAGGCGGGATTCCTCCGTGGCATCGGCCAAGAGCGTGCCGTCCTGGGAGAAAATAGCCGCCTTGGTAGCGGTCGTCCCCAGGTCAACGCCAACGAGACACACCCGGCTCATCCCGGATCCTCAGCAGCGTAGCCGGGGTTCTCTACCACGGTGGGACGCCCGTCGTGCGCCACGATCAGCCGAGCAAACCCGTTAGACTCGATCGTGCCGTAGTCGTGCCCGGCGTCGCCGGGATAGGCAAAGAGGAGAACCAGCGGCTCATCGGCAGTGTTGATCGAGCGGTGACCCCAATGTGGAGGAACGTAAACGACGGTCCCCGGCCCAATGTCCACGGTCCGCCAGATCCCCCATCGGGTCTGCAGCATCATCAGGCCGGTCCCTCCCAGGCCATAGTACACCTCCGCGGTCCCGGACTTCTGATGGTAGTGCCCCTTGGTCATGAAGTACTCGTCCCCGACACGACCCGGGTGCAGCACCGTCACGCCGTGGCAGAGGTGTCCTTCGCTCTCTGGGGCCGGGGCTACGAACACCTCGTAGACGAGCGGGTCCCCCTGTGCCACCATCTCGGCCCACGCCTGCTCGTCCTGGAACATCCCGCGCATGTCGCTGATCCGCCGTGAGAGTTTGAGCACGCCGTTTCCCAGCAGGCCCTCACGGAGGTCCACCCGTGTGGAGAAGGGCTCCAGCAGGTCCATCGCCGACCTCCTCATGCGCGACCGGCCTCCCTATCCGCCAAGGTCTATGCGGATGTGCTTGACCGCCAGGTACTCCGACAGGGCGTGACGGGAGTTCTCGATGCCGAACCCGCTCTGCTTCCAGCCGCCGTAGGGGTAGGCGATCTCGCCGCCGGCAACGTTGTTCACGCCCACGGTTCCGGCCTCCAGGCGCTCGGCCACCGTGATCGCGGTGGCCAGGTCGCGCGTGTAGAGATAGGCGACCAACCCGTAGGGCGTGTCGTTGGCAAAGCGCACGGCCTCGTCCACGCTGCTCACGGCCATGATGGGCGCCACGGGCCCAAAGGTCTCCTCGCGCATCACCTTCATCTCGTGGTTCACGTTCACGAGCACGGTCGGAAGGAAGAAGTTGCCACGGCTGTAGGCCTCACCCTGCGGGGGGCCCCCGCCGTAGAGCACGCGGGCGCCCTTTGAGACGGCGTCCTCGATGTGATCGCGCGCGGTCGCCACGCCGGCCGCGTTGGTCATCGGGCCGAGGTCCACGTCCGGGTCGAGGCCGTTGCCGATGCGCAGGGCCGCGGTCTTTGCCACAAACCGTTCCACGTACTCATCGTATACTGTCCGGTGCACGTAGATCCGGTTGATGGCGTTGCATATCTGTCCCATGTTGCGGAACGAGCGGTAGGCGCCGCCGTGCGCGGCCGCGTCCAGATCGGCGTCCGGACACACTATCAACGGGCAGTGGCCGCCCAGTTCCAGTGAGAGCCGGGCCACGCGGTCGGAGGCGACCCGCATGATCTCCTTGCCGGTTTCGGTCTGCCCGGTGAGGGCGATCTTCCTGATCAGGGGGTGGGCGACCAGGGCACGGCCCACGACCGAAGCAGGCCCGCTCACCACGCCGGCCACGCCCGGTGGCAGTCCGGCCTCATGGAGGCACTCGAACAGCCGCAGCGTGGAGAGCGGTGTGTCGCTGGCAGGCTTGGCCACCACCGGGCATCCGGCGATGAGCGCCGGCGCCAGTTTCCACGAGATGAGCAGCAGGGGGTAGTTCCAGGGCGCGATCGCGGCCACCGGGCCAACCGGCTGCCTGATGACGATGCTCCGGCGCGAGTTCGAGTCGGTGGCGATCGTCTCGCCCAGCATGCGCCGGCCCTCCTCGGAGAAGTAATCGAAGGCCTCTGCGGCGCCGTCTACCTCTCCCATCGCTTCCTTGAGGGGTTTGCCCTGCTCCGCGGTCAGCAGCCGCGCGATGGGCTCGCGCCGCTCACGGAGGAGGTCGGCGGTCTTTCGTAGCATACGGCCGCGCCTGGGAGGCGGCATCGAGCCCCACCCTGGAAAGGCCCGGGCCGCGGCCTCCACGGCGCGCTCGACGTCCCGCGCAGTGGCCTTGGGCGCGTTGCCGACGACCTCTCCGGTGGCAGGGTTGGTCACGGGGAAGGTCTGGCCGTCCTCG
>JBKJJG010000217.1:0-3833 GCA_046598155.1 bacterium
ATCTACGGCGACCCGGCCCGCTTCCGCCGCGAGTACTGGGAGCGGATTCCGGGAGCGTACTTCACCGGCGACGGCGCGCGGAGGGACGAGGACGGGCACTTCTGGCTGTTGGGCCGCGTGGACGACGTCATCAACGTCGCCGGACACCGGATCGGCACGATGGAGGTCGAGAGCGCGCTGGTGGCCCACCCCAAGGTTGCCGAGGCGGCCGTCGTCGGAATGCAGCACGAGATCAAGGGACAAGCGCTGGCGGCCTTCGTCACGCTCAAGGAGGGAATCGGTGGCGGCGGCGCCACGATCGACGAGCTACGGGCGCACGTCACCGAGAAGATCGGCGCGATTGCCCGCCCGGATCGCATCATGTTCGCCGCGGAGCTTCCCAAAACCCGCAGCGGGAAGATCATGCGGCGGCTGCTGCGCGACATCGCCGAGGGCCGCGTCCTGGGCGACACTACAACGCTGGCGGATCCTTCGGTGATTCAGGGCCTGCGGGAGCGATACGAGGAGGACGTCCAGGACTGAGCGATCAGGCCGCCGGCGGGTCGGGCATCAGCATCCCGCGCAGCCGGTGCAGCGCCGAGGCCAGAATTCGTGAAACGTGTTTCTGAGACACGCCGATGCGCGCGGCGCACTCCGACTGCGTCAGATCGGTGAAGAAGATGTAGAAGACGACGGCACGCTGGATCGGATTGAGGATCTCCAGCGCCTCTATCAGCATCATTCGGTCCTCCAGCGGCGCCTCCAGCCAGGCCGCGCGCCGCGGTCCGGCCCTGTCCACGTTCAGCCTGGGCTGTCCGCCCTCGTCCTCGACGTCGAGCGAGATGGTTCGGACCACCTGGCGCGTCTGGAGGATCTTGGCCAGCGATTCCGCGTCCATGGAGAGCATCTCGGCCAGCCCGGTGAGGCCCGGGTAGCGGCCGTTCTCGCCGACGTGCTCGCCCACCGCCTGCTCGATCTGGCCGTTGACCTGCTCCAGCCACCTGGGCCGGCGCAACACCGACGTATGATCCCGCAGGTAGTGTCGGATCTCCCCGCGTATGAAATGGCGCGCAAAGACCAGAAACGGCGTCCCCCTGGATGGATCGAAGTGCTCGATGGCGTTTAGCAACCCCAGGAACCCAACCTGCACCAGGTCCTCTTCCTGACCGGGGTTCCTGTAGTCGGAGGCGATCCCGCACACGAGGGGCTCGCACGTTCGCACCAACGCATCGCGCACCTCGGGATCGCGCGTGCGAGCATAGTGCTGCGCGGCGGCGTCCGGGTCGCAGCGCACAATTCCTGTCGGCATCCCGCTGCCGCTCAACCGCACCGTGTCACCTCCCCGCTGGCTAAGTTCTTTCAACGGGTGAAGCGCTGATTCCTACTTGATGGGCCGCACTTCCGCCAGGTTGAACGCGCTGTGCACCGCGCGCACGGCGTTCTGGACCTCCTCGGCGGAGACCACGCACGAGATCTTGATCTCGGACGTGCTGATCATCTGGATGTTGATGCCGGCCGCCGCCAGCGCGCCGAAGACCTTGGCGGCCACGCCGGGGTTGCTCGCCATGCCGGCCCCGACGACGGACACCTTCGCCACCCCCAGGACGGCCTCCACCTCCCCACCGCCGACCTCCAGCGCGACCCCTCGGGCGGTCTCCTCCGCGACCGGGGCGTCGGCCCTGGTCACGGTGAACGAGATGTCCGCCTTGCCGCCGCGGCTGGCAGCCCTGACGATCATGTCCACGTTGATCTGCCGGTCGGCCAGTGCCGAGAAGATACGGTGGGCAATGCCGGGGATGTCGGGGACATCGGTGATCGTGATGCGCGCGACGTCAACGTCGTGGGTCACTCCGGTCACAGTGCGAATGCGTTCCACGTCGGGAACCTCCTCAACGAGGGTGCCTGGCGCATCGCTCCAGGTCGAGCGCACGTGCATCCGTACGCGGTATGCCTTGGCATACTCCACGGATCTGGCCTGCAAGACGACGGCGCCGCTGGAGGCCATCTCGAGCATCTCGTCGTACGAGAGACGGGCCAGCTGCCGAGCGTTGGGTTCGATCCTGGGGTCGGCGGTGAACACGCCCGGGACGTCGGTGTAGATCTCGCACTGATCCGCGCCCAGGGCCGATGCCAGCGCGACCGCGGTAACGTCGGACCCACCGCGTCCCAGGGTTGTGATCTCGTCGTCGGTGGTGACACCCTGGAATCCCGCGACGATGACGATGCGGCCCTGCGCCAGTTCGGCATCTATGCGCCGCCGGTCAACATCGAGGATCCGAGCCTTGGTATGCACGCCGTCGGTGACGATTCGCACCTGACCGCCGGTCAGGGAGATCGCCTGCTCCCCAGCCTCCTGAACCGCCATGCTCAGGAGCGCGATAGATATCTGCTCGCCCACCGCCATGAGCACGTCGAGTTCACGCGCCGGCGGGCGCGGGGAAATCTCTCGGGCACGGGCGATCAGGTCGTCGGTCATGTGTCCCGGCGCGGACACGACGACCACCACGTTCGAGCCCCCCCGGCGCGTCGCGGCCACCCGGGAGGCAACGTGGCGCAGGCGCTCGGTGGTCGCCACCGAACTGCCCCCGTACTTCTGCACGACCAACCCCACGGCTACCCTCCTCGCTGCCGGCTACGCGAGCGCGGCCCGCAATCGCTCCAGCGAGAGCGGGACCCGCTGCGGTTCAACCATACCAACGACGTCGGGGTCCTTCAACCCGTGGCCTGTAAGCACGCAGACAACGTCGCCGTCGGGCAACCCGGCATATGGAAGACGCAGGGCAGCCGCGGCCGCGGCTGCCGACGCGGGTTCAACAAAGACCCCTTCCGACGCCAGCGCCCGCTGGGCTGCCAGAATCTCCGCATCGCTCACCTGCAGGAACTGGCCTTCCGAGGTCTCCACGGCCTTGACTGCCCCCTTCCAGCTTGCCGGGCGGCCGATGCGGATCGCCGATGCCACCGTCTCCGGATGGGCCACGGGCGAACCGCGTACCAGAGGGTTCGCCCCCTCGGCCTGCACCCCGATCATTCTGGGACGCGAGTTGGTCCGCCCAGCCGCATGGTAGCGCAGGAATCCCATCCAGCACGCGGTGATGTTGCCGCCGTTCCCCACCGGAAGAACCACGGCCGCCGGCGCGCGGCCCAACGCGTCGCAGATCTCGTACGACGCCGTGGCCTGACCCTCAAGTCGAAGCGGGTTAAGCGAGTTGACCAGCGTGTATCCCTCTTCCGCGGCCAGCTTCACCGCCATGCCGAGGATCTCCTCGAACTCCCCTTCAACCGCCAGCACGCGCGCACCGTGCGCGGAGGCCTGAACGAGCTTCCCCCGTGCGACCGCGCCGGCGGGCAGCAGGATGCTGCAGGAAAGACCTGCCCGAGCGGCATAGGCAGCGGCCGAGGCCGCGGTGTTGCCGGTGGAAGCGCAGATCACTCCACGGGCGCCGTCTTCGGCGGCCCGGCTCACGGCTACGGTCATGCCGCGGTCTTTGAACGAGCACGTTGGGTTGCTGCCTTCCAGCTTGAGCCACACCTGGCGCCCCAGGCGCCCTGCCAGCCACGAAGAGGGAACCAGCGGCGTGCTCCCTTCGTGGAGCGTGACCGGGGTGGCCACCGGCGGCAGGAACTCCGCGTAGGCGGCGATGATTCCCCTCCAGGCACTGGGTACCACGTTGTCCCCTCCTGCGCGGTTTAGGCCACGGTATAGCAGACGGACCACGGCGTCAAGGCGCGCTAGGATCAGCATAGCCACATCCGCCCAAAGCGACTACTCTAGTAGGGCGCGGACACGGTGGGGCGCGGCATCCCCACCCGCGCGGGGGGACCATCGGATGGGACGCCATCCATCACGGCGCCAC
>JBKJJG010000292.1:0-4915 GCA_046598155.1 bacterium
GATCCCCGGTAGCCCGCTGCCCGAGGGAACGCTGCTCCAGGACTGGCCGTCAGCGTTCCGGCTCTTTGGCCGGATCGCGCGTGATCGGCGGTTGGTCGTCGTCATGGACGAGTTCCCTTACATGCTGGGGGCCGATCCGGCGGTCGCCTCGCAGCTCCAGAACCTGTGGGACGCCGAGCTGCGGCAGACAGGACTGATGCTCGTCCTGTGCGGCTCCCAGGTTAGCGTTATGGAGAACGATGTCCTTGGGCAGCGCAGCCCGCTCTACGGCCGCCGCACCGGCCAGTGGATGGTGAGGCCGCTGGGGTATCGGGACGCCGCGCGGTTCTTGCCGGGCTACAGCCGCGAAGACCAACTGGCGGCCTACGGGATCCTCGGCGGGATGCCAGCGTACTTGGAGCAGTTCGATTCCGCGGAGCCGCTGGCGACGAACGTGGTCAAGGCCCTCCTCACCCGCGGCGCGATGTTGTACGAAGAGGTCCCGTTCATGCTACAGGCCGAGCTGCGGGAGGCGGCCCGCTACGCCGCGGCCCTGGCCGCGCTGGCCGCGGGCGCCACGCGCCACCAGGATGTCGCCCGAGCCGTATTCGGTCCTGAAAGCCGGGCGAGCGCGCAGCCCTACCTGAACCGGCTCAAGAGACTGGGGCTGGTCGAGCGCGTGGTCCCTGCAACCGTACGCAACCCTGCCCGCACCCGAGATGCCATCTACCGCATCGGCGATCCGTTCGTCCGGTTCTGGTTCCGGTTCGCTGCGCCCAACCGCAGCGCGCTGGAGCAGGGCCGGGCGCAGGAGGTCTGGGCGCAAAGAGTCCGGCCATCCCTGCCGGAGTACATGGGGCCGGTGTTCGAGGGCTGCGCGCGGGCGCACACCTGGCTGCTCGCGAGGGACGGCCGGCTGCCGTTTGTACCCGACGCCGTCGGATCCTGGTGGGACGGCAAAGAGGAGATTGACGTGGTGGCCGTGCGCCATGCGAGCAGGGACGCCTATCTGGCTGAGTGCAGTTGGTCGGCGAGTCCCGCGCACCCGCGAGAGGTGGATGACCTCCAACGGAAGGCCGCCTACTTCCAGACGCGCACCGGGTGCGCCCCCCGCGGCCTGGCCCTCTACGCCCGGCGGCAGTTCAGCCCAGCGGCTCGGCGGGCGGCGCGTGACCGCGGTGTCATGCTCTACACGGTGCCCGACCTCTACTAGCCGGCCGGTGCATGGAACGCAGGAAGAGAGGCAGAGGCGGCCTAGTGGAACAGCCGCGAGAGCCGGTACAGCTCCGGATCGAGCGGGCTCGTACCGGTAAGCGCCTCTTCCAGGCCGACGCTGACGATCTTCGTCCCGCGTAGCGCCATCATCGTGCCGAACTGACCGGCCTCGACTGCCTCCACCGCAGCCACGCCCAACCGGGTGGCCAGGATCCTGTCGAAGACCGTGGGCGATCCGCCGCGCTGCAGGTGACCGAGCACGGTCACGCGCGTCTCGTATCCGGTCTGCGCCTCAACCTCGCGGGCTAGCAGGGCGCCTATCCCGCCCAGCCGCACGTGGCCGAACTCGTCCACGCGGGCGTCCTGCGTGATCTGAACCCCGAAATCGGTCGGCCTGGCCCCCTCGGCAACCACCACGATGCTGAAGGTCCTGCCGCGCGCGTGGCGCCGGCGCACGACCTCGCACACCTCTTCAATCGTGAACGGGACCTCGGGAACAAGGATGACGTCGGCGCCTCCGGAGAGACCGCCGACCCCGGCCACCCAACCGGCATCGCGGCCCATGACCTCAACGATCATCACGCGGTGGTGGGCTTCCGCGGTGGTGTGCAGCCGGTCACAGGCGTCCATCACGATGTTCACCGCGGTGTCGAAACCGATCGTGTAGTCGGTGCCCGGAACGTCGTTGTCCATGGTCTTGGGAACTCCGACGACCTTGACGCCCATCTTGAAGAGCCTCAAGGCCACGCTCAACGTGTCGTCACCACCGATGGCGATGATGGCGTCAATCCCCAACCGCTCGATCGTACGCATCAGGCGGGCCTCGCCGTCGTCGGCCTTGAAGGGGTTCGTGCGCGACGTCCCCAGGATGGTCCCGCCGCGCGGCAGGATGCCCGAGACGCTGTCCCGGGTCAGGGGAAAGGTGTCCCCTTCGAGCAGGCCTAACCATCCCTTGCGGATCCCGATGACATCGTGACCCCCATCAAGGGCCCGCCGGGTAATCGCACGGATAGCCGCGTTCAGCCCCGGGGCGTCGCCGCCGCCGGTCAGCACCGCAATCTGCATCTCTAGACCCCCAGACCGGTCGTTCAGACTTTGTCACCCAGTGAGATACCCAACTCGCGCGCAGTGCGGGCCAACTCGCCGTCCGGGGCCACCCGCTTGGGCTCGGCGATCGCCTCTGAGATCGGCACGGCGATCACCGACGCGCAGCGCAGCGCGACCATCTGCCCCTGGCGGTCCTCCATGACACATTCTACAGCGCGGACCCCGAACCGCGTGGCCAGCAACCGGTCGAACGGGGTGGGGCTCCCGCCCCTCTGGAGATGCCCCAACACCGTGCACCGGGTCTCCCGACCGGTCATATCGCCTAGGGCAGCAGCGACCTGCTGCCCTATCCCGCCGAGCCTGGGCAGCCTGCCTGGGCCGCCCTCCTCCTGAACAACCTGGGCTCCACCGACCTGGACGGCCCCCTCGGAAACCACCACGATCGAGAACCGCCGGCCCCGGGCCGCGCGCTCCTCGATTGCCTGCGCGACGACCTCGAGACGGAACGGGATCTCAGGGATCAACACCGAGTTCGCGCCACCGGCGATCCCGGACTCCAGTGGGAGCCACCCGGCGTTGCGGCCCATCGTCTCCACCACCATGATCCTATGGTGACTCTCAGCGGTCGTGTGGAGTTTGTCTATCGCCTCGGTCGCCGTGAGCCGCGCGGTGTCGAATCCGAACGTCACGTCCGTGGCGGAGATGTCGTTATCAATGGTCTTGGGAATGCCAACGATGGGCGCGCCCATCCGGTACAACGCGTCGGCTATGTGCAGGGTGCCGTCGCCTCCGATGACGAGCAGCGCGTCCAGCCGCAGGGTTTCCAGGCGCTTCAGCACCGTACGGGACGCGTCAACCACCTCTCGGCGCCCGTCGCGCTCGACCGGCCAGGCGAAGGGATTCCCGCGGTTGGTGGTCCCAAGGATCGTGCCGCCCTGCGTCAGGATGCCGCGCACGTCGTCGCGCTCCAGCGGCCGGATCCTGTCGTGCAGCAGGCCGTCGAACCCGTCCTCGATGCCCAGCACTTCCCAGCCCATCCCGCTGGCCGCGGACAGCACCACGGCCCGGATGACGGCGTTCAGGCCCGGGCAGTCTCCTCCTCCGGTCAGAATCCCAATTCGACGACGCGAAGCCATCTCTTTACCACCTCAGCGTAGGGGCGGCCCGGCATGTTGCCGAAGCTATCTGGCATGGTGAGTTCTGCCCGAGACCTACCTGCCTCCTCCTGGGTTTCGAAAGACGGCCGGCTTATCCTGGGCGCGCGCGCGGTCCGGACCTTCGCCTACGGGTTCCAGTCGGTGCTGCTGGGCGTCTACCTCAAGGAGGCGGGCTTCGCGCCCTGGCAGGTCGGCGCGGTGCTGACCGCGACCCTGCTGGGATCGGCCGCGCTCACCGCGCTGTTCGCCGGGACCGCCGACCGGTACGGCCGGCGCAGGATGCTGCAGATCAGCGCGCTGTTCATGGCCGGCAGCGGCGCCGCGTTCGCGTTCAGCACCTGGTACCCGCTTCTCATCCTGGCATCGCTGACCGGCACGGTGGGTGCGACCTCGGGCGAGGTAGGCCCCTTCCTCTCGCTCGAGCAGGCGATCCTCCCGCAAACGGCGGCGCAGGAGCACCGGACGCGGCTGTTTTCACTCTACAACATGGTCGGCGCGCTGGCGGGATCTCTGGGCGCGCTGGCCGCCGGCACACCGGTTCTGCTGCAGCAGGCCCTGGGTATGGATCCCAAGATGTCGTTCAGGGCGATGTTCCTGGCCTATGCCGCGATTGCCTGCGCGGCGCTGTGGCTGTTCACGCGGCTCAGCAGCCGCGTCGAGGTGGCATCTGGAAGCCCGTCGGGCTACGGCCTGCGACGGTCACGCAGGATAGTCCTGAAACTGGCAGCGCTGTTCAGCCTGGACTCGTTCGGCGGCGGGTTCGTGGTGCAGAGTCTGATCGCCTACTACTTCAACCTGCGCTGGGGCGCGGGGCCGGAGATACTCGGCCCGATCTTCATGGGCGTGGGCCTGCTGCAGGCCGCCTCGTTCCTGGCCGCGGCAAGGGTCGCCGAGCGAATCGGCCTTATCAACACGATGGTGTTCACGCACCTGCCCTCCAACGTGCTGCTGATGGCCATCCCGCTGGCGCCCTCACTGCCGTGGGCAATCGGCCTGATTCTGGCCCGCCACATGCTCTCCCAGATGGACGTCCCCACGCGGCAGTCCTACGTCGTGGCCGTGGTGGATCCCGAGGAGCGGGTGGCCGCCGCCGGGGTGACGAACATCGCGCGCAACCTGGCCCAGGCGACAACACCGATCGTGGCCGGCGTGGCGATGCAGTTCGTGGGACTGGGTGTACCGTTCTTTCTGGGAGGCGGGCTCAAGATCATCTACGACCTGCTCCTCTTCCGGATGTTCCGCAATGTCCGACCGCCCGAGGAGCGGCGCTAGATGCTGACGACCAGCTACCACACCCACAACCGTTACTGCGACGGGGAGGGCGAGATCGCGGAGTATCTGGAGGCAGCCCTCGCCGCCGGACTGGAAGCGCTGGGGGTCTCCAGCCACTCGCCGCTGACCTTCTCCAATGACTACGCAATGCGGGCCGAGGATCTGCCGGCATACTGCGCCGAGGTCGAGCGCCTGCGGAGGGCCTACGCCGGGCGGCTGCGCGTGCACCTTGGGATGGAGTTCGA
>JBKJJG010000306.1:0-6714 GCA_046598155.1 bacterium
GAGGCGAGGTCCGCGTCCATCTCCTCGAACGAGTGCTCATCAAGCGTTATCGAGATCCGTTCCTCGGCGCCCAGCCGATGATGCCACCCACATTTCGGGCACACCTTGAGGGCGCGCTCCAGGTCCCTGTGATAGACGGCCGCGCCGCACCGGGAGCACTTGACCCAGAGTCCGGCGGGTATGTCGCGACGACTGATGCGCCCGTGCTTGGGACGGCGCAGCCAGTTCAGCATTCGCGCCTCGGAGAACGAGAAGGATCGGCAGGCAGAGCACCCGCCGGTTCAGGCGTTGATTATACCGCAGGGAGAACGCAGCCGCCAGCCAAACCCGGAGCCCGCGCGGCGGACCGGCGGGCTCCGGCACCGCGGAAATGTCGGGCCGCTACTTCTGCTGCACCCCGAAGGCGTCGTAGTTCAGGTCGGTGAACTCCTTCCACTTCTCGGGCACGTCCGCCTCGGCGAAGATCGCCGTGACCGGGCATGCGGATTCACACGCCCCACAGTCAATGCACTCCTCCGGGTGGACGAAGAGTATGGAGTTGAGCTGATCCTTTGTGAGCTTGTCCGGAGGCGTATGGACCACCCCGCCCTTGGGGACCACCGTCTTGTCTGTGCCTGCGCCCGTGGACGGATCGGGTACGACAAAGCCCCCGGACGCCTCCACGTACTCGTAGATGCAGTCCACCGGGCAGACCTCGACGCACGCGCGGTCCTTCGTGCCGACACATGGTTCAGCGATGATGTATGTCAACCGGTTCACCTCCTGTTTATTCCCTGCTCATGGTACAGGCCGGGTGGTTTTTCTGTCAACGAAGTCGCATCGGTGCTCCTGGGGAATCGGACCGTATGATTGTATAATGGTGGTTGATCCGAACTCGAAGGAGGCGTTGTACATGTCTGGTGGCGAGGGTGCCCCCCGGAGGGGATCCGCGGAAAGGGCGCTCACTTTGCTGGTCGTACTCGTGCTGGGAGGCTTGCTGGGTGGAGTCATCGCGCCCCGCTACGGGCTGGTGCCCAGGCAGTGGGCCACGGCCCCTCTTCTTCCCGGAGCCCCGGGTGGCGCGGCCCAGCAGGCAACGCCGCCCCAGGTGGAATCCGCGCCCGGTGCCGCGGTCCCGCCGGTTGCAGGACAGGCCCTGCCCGGCGCAGGGGCTCCCCGCCTGCTCGAAGGGCAGGAGTCGGTCGTTGTTAGGGTGGTGCAGCAGGTCCGGCCTGCCGTGGTCAACATCAGCGTCCGCGCGCAGGTGGCGACGCCGTTTGGGTTGTTCCCACAGGAAGGCCAGGGCTCGGGTGTCGTCGTGCGGCCCGACGGGCTGATCCTTACGAACAACCACGTGGTTCAGGGTGCGCAGGAGATCACGGTGACGCTGGTTTCGGGCAAGACCCTGCGCGGGCGCGTGCTGGGCGCCGATCGGTTCGCGGACCTGGCCGTCGTCAAGGTGGATAGCCCTCAGCCGCTCCCCGCGGTCGAGATGGGGGCCTCCATCGCGCTGAACGTAGGGCAGCTCGCGATCGCCATCGGAAATCCCTTTGGCCTGGGCAGCACCGTGACCGTGGGGGTGATCAGCGCGTTGAACCGCAGCATCCAGGCCGGCCCCGACTTCGTCGTCGAGAATCTCATCCAGACCGACGCCGCCATCAACCCCGGCAACAGCGGCGGTGCGCTGCTGGATTCGTCAGGGCGCCTGATCGGCATCAACACCGCGATCATCCGCGAAGCCCAGGGTATCGGCTTCGCGATCCCTATGGATCACGCCCGCGTGGTCATGGAGCAGATCATCACGCAAGGCAAGGTGATCCGTCCTGCCCTGGGCGTCGAGATCAGAGGGGAGATAGACGCCAACACCGCGCGCGCCTACAAGCTCCCGGTTGACCACGGTGTGGTCGTTGTGCCTCAGCCCGGGAGCCCGGCAGAACGGGCCGGGATGCGGCCGCAGGACATCATCGTGGCCATCAACGGCCAGAAGGTCGGTACCATCGGTGACCTGCGGCGCGAGCTGTTTCGCAGGAAGCCCGGCGAGAGCGTGCGGGTAGAGGTTGTCCGCGACGGGCGGCGGCTGACATTGGACGTGTTGCTCATCGAACTGCGGGGAGGGATCCCACTGTGGATCGTTGCGTGACGGAGAGTTTGCCGATTCTTGAACTCGTGAGCGTGACCGAGGCCGCTGCCCTGGCAGGTGCCCACCACATGGGACAGGGTGACAACGACGCTGCGGACCGGGCGGCGGTTGAGGCGATGCGCGCCGCCATGAGCTGCTTGGATCTCCGCGGCGTCATCGTCATAGGCGAGGGGGAGCGGGATCAGGCGCCGATGCTCTACATAGGTGAGGTGGTCGGTGGGGGCGACTCCCGCCAGGTTGACATCGCCGTAGATCCCCTGGAGGGCACAAATCTTGTGGCAAAAGGGCTCCCCGGGGCCCTGTCGGTGCTGGCGGTCTCAGAGCCCGGGGGCCTGCTCCACGCCCCGGACATCTACATGGACAAGCTGATCGTCGGGCCGACCTGCGCCGACTACGTGGACATCCGCCATCCGGTTGAAGAGAACCTGAACGCGATGGCCAAGGCGTTCAACCGCTCGGTCCGCGATCTTGCGGTAACAATCCTCGACCGGCCCCGTCACGCCGACCTTATCGCCCGCGTGCGGACAGCCGGCGCGCGCATCAAGCTGATCTCCGACGGCGACGTGTCGGCCGCGATTGCCGCCGCGGTGCGGGGCACCGGCGTGCACGCGGTCATGGGGATCGGCGGCGCCCCGGAGGGAGTACTGGCGGCGGCGGCGCTGCGGTGCCTGGGAGGGAAGGTCCAGGGGAGGTTCTGGTTCCGCAGCGACGAGGAGCGGGAGCGCGTCCGGCAGATGGGCGTCGCCGACCCCGATCGCGTCTTTGACACGGACGAACTGGCACCCGGCGATGAGGTGGTATTCGTTGCCACAGGCATCACCGACAGCGATCTGTTGCGCGGGGTGCGCTTCTTCGGCGGAGGCGCCCGCACCCACTCGCTGGTGATGACGCGTCGGACCGGCGAGATCCGCTTCGTGGACGGCATCCACATCTCCGACCGCGCCAAGGCGGGCTCAATCCTGCTGTGATCTCCCCGGGCCGGGACGCCCGGCGCGCGGCCGGCCGGTTGTGCCTGATAGACTTCTCCGGCCCCGCGCCGTCCGCGGCGCTGGAACGGCTGATCGCAGACCGGCACATTCTGGGAGTGGTGCTCTTCCGCAAGAACGTCAAGTCGCCGCAGCAGGTGGCGCAACTGACGGATGCGCTTGTGGCGATCGCGCAGGATGCCGGCGCGCCCCTGCCGTGGGTGGCCATAGACCATGAGGGAGGCGCGGGTACGCGCTTCCACGCGAGACACCTGTTGCCGTGCGTGACGCCGCTCCCTTCGGCGATGGCGCTCGGCGCCACCGGAGATCCGGTACTGGCCCAGGCAGCCGGGCGCATCGCGGGGCGGGAACTGCGCGCGATGGGCATCCACCTGAACTTTGCGCCGGTGATGGACGTCAACACCAACCCGTCGAACCCGATCGTCGGCGCGCGCGCCTTTGGGGACTCGCCCGGGCTTGTGGCTGCGTTGGGGCTGGCCTACATCCGTGGTCTGCAGGAGGCCGGCGTTGCGGCAACCGCCAAACACTTCCCCGGCCACGGTGACACCACCGTGGATTCGCACCTGGGGCTTCCCAGGGTAGACCACGACCGCGCGCGGCTTGAGGCCGTGGAGTTGGCGCCGTTTGCCGCGGCGGCGCGCGCCGGGGTGGCCGGTATCATGACCGCGCACATCGTCTACCCCGCGCTGGACCCCTCGGGCGTGCCGGCCACGCTGTCCGCGCCGATTCTGAGCGGGATTCTGCGGGAGCGCTGGGGGTTCGGGGGCCTGGTTTTCACCGACTCGATGAGCATGCGCGCCATCGCGGATCACTACGGGATGGGCGACGCGGCG
This sequence comes from bacterium, assembly GCA_046598155.1. Classification (GTDB taxonomy): domain Bacteria; phylum Sysuimicrobiota; class Sysuimicrobiia; order Sysuimicrobiales; family Humicultoraceae; genus VGFA01. The sequence goes on from JBKJJG010000306.1 coordinate 3,939, forward strand.
GTGGCCGCGGTTAGGGCAGGATGCGACGCGGTGCTGGCCCTGGGCGAAGATGCCGCGCAGCAGGAGATACTTGACCGCCTGGCCGCCGCGATCGAGCGAGGCGAGATCGCCGGGGCGCGGTTCGCCGAGACCCGGGCGCGGGTCGCGGCGGCGGCAGGGCGGTGGGGGGTAGGCAGCCCCAGGCCCAGTGAGTCAGAGACTGCCGGTTGTCCGCCCGCAGCAGACGCATCCGAGCACGAGCGGACGGCCGGGCAGATCGCCGCTGCCGCGATCACGCTGGTGCGGGACCGCGCCGGCATCCTTCCTCTTCCGCCAGGGCGGTTGAGCGTCGTTTCCATTCCCTCAGTGCCCTCGGAGGGCCCGGGACCTGATCTGTCGTCCGCGCTCAGGAGGCACGGCGCGGTTGTTGACGAAATCCACCTTCATGACCCTGATACCCCTGCGGTCCCGAGCGGCACGGTGGTGGCCGTGACCTGCGCGCGGGGAACCCCGGATGCCCGGGTGGTCGCGGCCGTGCGCGCGCTGCACCGCCTGGCCGGCGACCGCCTGATCGTCGTGGGTGCGGGCGATCCGTACGACCTGGTGGCGTTCCCTGAGATCCCGGCCTACGTCGCGACATACGGCCCGGACGAGCCGAGTCTGGACGCGGCTGCCCGCGTGCTGCTCGGCCATGCTCGCGCCCGGGGAACGCTGCCGGTGACCCTCCCGGTGGCTCTCTCGGAGGCGCCCGGATGACCGGGCCTGGCAGGTGGGTGCTCCAGGCAGGCGTCCTGCTGCTCCCGGAGGGCGCAGTCAGCCCTGGATTCCTGGTGATCGAGGGCGAGCACATCGCCCGGGTGCAAGAGGGTTTCCATCCCAGTCCCGACCTGAGCTACGCTGACTCCACGGTGGTCCCCGGCTTCGTTGACCTCCAGATCAACGGCGCCGCCGGTTGCGACTTCCTGTCACCGACCGAAGCCGGCTTGGTCGCAGCCCACGCCTACCTGCTGAGCACCGGCACGGTTGCGTACCTCCCGACCCTCATCTCGGCTTCCGAGGAGCGGCTGCGTGAGGCGCTTACCTTTTTCGCCGAGCACGCACGCCGCCCATCGGCCCCGCGCATTCTGGGCGTGCACCTGGAGGGTCCATTCCTGTCACCCGCCCGGCCCGGCGCCCACCGGCCGGAGCACCTGCGCACCCCCTCCGTTGAATGGATCGGCAGGTTGGTGGAGGATTTCCAGGGGTTGATCCGCATCGTGACACTGGCGCCCGAACTGGAGGGCGCCCATCGCGTCATTGAGTACCTCATCTCACAGGGCATCGTGGTCGGGGCAGGTCACACCGACGCGACCTATGCGCAGGCGGCGGCCGGGTTCGACCGGGGCGTCCGGCTGGCAACGCACCTGTTCAACGCGATGCCTCCCTACCATCACCGCGAGCCGGGCGTCGTCGGAGCGGCCCTGGCGCACCCCGACGTGACCTGCTCGATCATCGCAGACCTCGTACACCTGCATCCCGCGGTCCTGGCGCAGGTGACGGCACTGAAGGGGTGGGAGCGCACGGCCCTTGTCACCGACGCGATGGCCGCGGCAGGTACGGCGCCGGCCCAGGCGACGCTGGGCGATCAAACTACGACCGTTATCGGTGGCGTGCCACGCCTGGCCGACGGTACGCTGGCCGGCAGCATCCTGCGAATGGACCGGGCCGTGGGGAACATGGCCAGGACCGTTGGGGCCTGGGATCATGCGGTACGCATGGCTTCCACGACCCCGGCACGCCTGCTGGGGTTGGAGCAGGGAGAGCTGCGCGCCGGGGTTCGCGCCGATCTGGCCGTCCTGTCCAAGGACCAGTCCGTGAGCGCGGTCGTCGTGGGCGGAAACGTCGTGGGTGGAAGCGTTGTGGGTGGAAGCGTTGTGGGTCTAGGGGACGCCTGAGGAGCGCTGCTTCCGGTCCGGGGCTCTCGCCACGATCAACCGCACCATCCCCATCGGTGCCAGATCCTCGATCTTCTCGACCTCCAGCCCTGCCGCCCTGACGTTATCCAGGGTACGGCGGGCGATGTGCGCGCCGAGGATGCGCACTATGAGCGGATCCAGCCAGTCCATCACGCGGCCGATGGCCCGATGCTCGGCGCGCATGTGCTCCAGAAGCACGATGCGCCCGCCCGGCCGAACTACCCGGCCCAACTCGCGCAGGCCCGCCACCGGATCCGGGACCGAGCAGAACACGAAGCTGGCGGCAGCGGCGTCGAACGAAGCGTCTGGAAACGCCAGCGCCTGCGCGTCCATCAGCAGAAGGGTGATGCTCCGGCCCTGCCGCTCGGCCCGGCGCGCCGCGCGCGCCAGCATCTTCGGGCTTATGTCCACCGCGGTGACGCTCGCCCCAGCAGGGTGGTGGGGCATGTTCTTGCCCGTGCCCACGCCCACCTCCAGGACGCGGCCGGGCGGCACGTGGCTCCACTGCATCTTCCGCCACCGTCCCATTGAGCCGCGCTCCGGCAGCCACTCGAGCAGGTCGTAGACGGGCGCGATGCGGTCGTAGCGGCTGCGGGTCGGATCGCTACCCATCGCGGTCTCCCTACACAAACCAGAGCAGGATGATCGCGCCGATGGCGATCATCACGAGGCCCTGCCCAAGTCGTAGCTGGCGCTTGTTCGTGGCCATCCAGCGCGAGAATTGCCCGATCACGCGGCGGTTGCCAATTACCAGCAACAGCGCGACAACGTGATGTTCGTGCTGCCCCTTGTCGCGCTGTTGCTGGTAATTGGCAACCGCCGCGTGATCGGGCAATTCTCGC